>JAIRTG010000169.1 GCA_031255055.1 Prevotellaceae bacterium | reverse complement strand
ATGCGGGGCAAAAGGAGCCAGAATAACGGTAAACGGCTCAAGAATTGCTTTTTTACTGCATTTCAGGGCGTACAACTCGTTCACACAAATCATAAACGCCGAAACCGACGTGTTGAACGAAAAATGTTCAATATCAAAACTGATTTTTTTAATGGTCTTGTGCAGGATTTTCAATTCATCGGCGGTCGGCTCATCATTGTTTATCAGCAAGTCGTCACCTTTGTAAAACAGCGACCAGAGACGTTTCAAAAAGCGATGTACGCCGTCAATTCCATTTGTATCCCAAGGTTTGGACTGTTCCAGCGGCCCCAAAAACATTTCGTACAAACGCAACGTATCCGCACCGTAGTTTTCGACAATCGTATCAGGATTAACGACATTGAACATCGACTTCGACATTTTCTCGACAGCCCATCCGCAAATGTATTTTCCGCCTTCGAGGACAAATTCGGCGTCGGCAAATTCGGGACGCCATGTTTTGAACCTGTCAATATCAAGCACGTCGTTGCTCACAATATTTACATCCACATGCAAAGCGGTCGTTTCGTATTGCTCTTTCAAATTCAGCGATACAAATTGATGTGTTCCGTTGATGCGGTACACAAAATTGCTCCGTCCCTGAATCATGCCCTGATTAATCAGCTTTTTGAACGGTTCGTCTTCGACGGCTACGCCTGAGTCGAACAGGAATTTATTCCAAAAACGGCTGTAAATCAAATGCCCTGTCGCATGTTCGGTTCCGCCGAGATACAAATCGACATCCCGCCAATATCCGTTTGCATCTTTGCCAACCAGTGCATGTTCATTTTTCGGGTCCATATAGCGCAGATAATACGCCGACGAACCGGCAAAACCGGGCATCGTATTCAATTCGAGCGGGAAAACGGTTTCATGGTCGATTTTACTGTTTTCGACAACTTTATTCGACAGCGTATCCCACGCCCAGACGGGCGCATTTCCCAGAGGCGGTTCGCCTGTTTCGGTCGGCAAGAATTTGGTGACTTCGGGCAACTCCAGCGGAAGACAGGCTTCGGGGATCATATACGGAAGTCCGTTTTTGTAATACACCGGAAACGGTTCGCCCCAATAACGCTGACGGCTGAAAATAGCGTCGCGCAAGCGGTAATTGACTTTTACCTTTCCGAGATCGTATTCTTCAATATATTCTTTCGCTTTTTTAATCGCGTCGGGAACGGACAAGCCGTTCAGAAATCCCGAATTTATCATGATGCCTTCTTTCGCATCAAAACTTTCTTCGCTTATATCGCAGCCTTCTATCAGCGGAATAATCGGCAAATTGAAATGTTTGGCAAAAGCATAGTCGCGACTGTCGTGCGCAGGAACAGCCATAATTGCCCCCGTACCATAACCTGCCAGCACGTAATCGCTAATCCATATCGGTATTTCGGCGCCGTTCACGGGATTTATCGCATAAGCCCCTGTAAAAACGCCCGACACTTTTTTATCTATTTGGCGTTCACGTTCGGTGCGTTTTTTGGTCGCTTCCAGGTATTTTTCCACATCCGCCTTTTGCGAAGAAGAGGTCAACGATTCGACATACTCGCTTTCGGGCGCCAACACCATGAATGTAACGCCGAAAATAGTATCGGGGCGTGTCGTGAAAACGACGAGATCGGTTAGGGAGAGGTGCAGGGGGAGGTGTATTTCGGCGCCTTCGCTTCTTCCTATCCAGTTGCGTTGTGTTTCTTTTAAAGATTCTGTCCAGTCGATTGTATCCAAACCCGAGAGCAAACGTTGTGCGTAAGCCGAGACCCGCAGGCTCCACTGGCGCATTTTACGCTGTTCGACAGGAAATCCGCCGCGTTCCGAAAGTCCGTTGACAACTTCATCGTTTGCCAACACGGTTCCCAGTTGCGGACACCAGTTAACCATTGTATCCGACAAATACGCGATGCGATAATTCAACAGTACTTCTTGCTGACGCTGCTCACTCATCGCTTTCCATTCGTCGGCGGTAAAAATAAACTCTTCGGAACAGGCCGCATTTAATCCTGCGTTTCCTTCCTGCTCAAAACATTCGATTAACTCCGCAATCGGACGTGCCTGCTGTGCGTCATAGCAATAATACGAATTGAACATTTGCACAAAAGCCCATTGCGTCCATTTGAAATAAACAGGGTCGTTGGTGCGTACCTCGCGCGACCAGTCATAAGAAAACCCGATTTTGTCCAGTTGTTCGCGATAACGCGCTATATTTTGTTCGGTTGTAATTGCAGGATGCTGTCCTGTTTGTATTGCGTATTGTTCCGCCGGCAATCCGTAAGCGTCATATCCCATCGGATGGAGCACATTGAAGCCCCTGAGATGTTTATAACGGCTGTAAATATCAGAAGCGATATATCCGAGCGGATGACCGACATGCAATCCCGCCCCTGAAGGATACGGAAACATATCGAGGACATAATACTTCGGTTTGTTGCTGTCCATTTCGGTCTTATAGGTATTGTGTTCATTCCAATACGCTTGCCATTTCTTTTCAATTTTTCTAAAATTGTACTCCATAAAAAACCGCTGAAATATAAAAATTCAAAACATTCTTTTTTATACACAAGGAACTATCCTTGATTTTTAGCACACAAAGGTAATCATTTTAAAAGAGAATATCTTTTGAGAAGCAGGGCAAACGTGTTAAAAGGGCGGATAGTGATTACACAGTCAGCGGTATTTCCGAAATCTTAATTCACTTTCTTTTCGGGCGAAAGTAATTTTCTTCACAATTCTTTTCCCCTTTGTTTACCACACAACATAGAGCGATTGAACAGGCCGTTTCAGGTTTTTTTTGTGTGGGGGGTAGTAGCGCCATCGTCGAAAGAAAAGTCAAACAGATTCATTTCCACCAAACAACGGCGCTTGCTCACCACATTCGACCAAAATATAAAAATATGAAAAAGTACATTTTTTTTATTAAACTCTTCTCGAACTTGAATATATTTGCCATCGAGTTCGTGAAGCACTATAAAAATGAGCGTTTATATCCAAAATTCGTTTCGATTTAGTTAAAAAAATAATACCTTTGATTTTTTTTGTTGTAAATGTTATACTTTTACGTCCTGATATTTTTTCAGCAATATTTGCAACCTGTTTTATCTGAAATAGTGGAATAGAAAATTAGAAAGCGAATTTCATACGGATACTTATAAGCCATAAATTAGAAACACAATGAAAAGTGCTTCATTACTATTCCGCACTAAAAATGAGATTTCACAAATAAATTATACAACATTTAAAATTTAGTCGGCATTTATGAAAAAGAATGAGTCAGAAAAAATGTATTTAGAGAAAATACTGGAAAGAGTCCCACCTCACATTAAACCAGTTAGTTTTTTAGTTGAGAGTTTGGGCATTAGCAAAGAGTCTGCATACAGGCGATTGAGAGGTAAAATTCCTTTTACCTTTGATGAGATAATAAAATTATCCGTCAAACTTCGTTTTTCGCTGGAAGAGATTGTTCCGAACGGCGGGAATATTGTTTTTACACTCCATGAATATCCGAATTGGGGACATGAAAGTTATCTTCAAGCGGTGTTGACCAATTATCAGAATCAAATAGGTGAGATTGCACGGTCCAAAGAAAACAAAATAATGTTATCGATGAACCATTTATGGCCTGTGTTCATTTGTGATATGGAATATTTTTTCAAACTATTTTACTACAAATGGATTCGCCAAAAATACTCCAACACATTTCATCTTGCGATGTGCGATTTGGTTGTTCCGCCGGAAATAAAAGAATTGAAAAAAAACATCTCGGAGTCGATTGTTCTTTTACGGTCTGTTGTACTCATTGTAGATCGCCACATCTATCTCAATGCGGCAAAAGAGGTACAATACTACTATCGCAGAAAACTGCTTAACAAAGATGAATTTGACGCCATTTGCACCGATTTGGAGAACTCTATCGACAAAACAATGCAGATGGTGCTGGACGGAAAAAACAAAGCAGGGAACGAAAGAGAGATGTATATATCATCCTTAGGAATTTTTTCAAACAATTCGTACGTAGAGTATGACGACAAAGTAGCGTCATTTTCTTATGTTTACGGCATCAGGTCGGTAAAAACGACAGATCCGATTGCCTGTCGATCTCACAAAGACAGTTTGGAATGTTTGAAGAAAAACTCAGTATTGATTTCGTTATCAAACGAAGAATTGCAGATGGATTTCTTTAACAAACAAAAGGAATATATAGCGCAATTAAAAAACGATAGAGAATTATTCTCTTAATAAAAAGTAGCTGAATTAAAACAGCTAAGTTAAACAATACAACAAACACCTCATCCGGCAAATTGCGGAGAGGTGTTTTTTTTTGAGCGCCGTGCATGAATACGGACTTGGTGGTATAAGTCCACTACTGCACGGTCTTCCATGAAGAAAGAGAAAGAGAATTAGGGTGGGGGAAGTCTCCCCCTCGCTTCAGCCGCCTACGCGGTCTTCCTTGAAGAAAGAGAAAGAGAAAGAGAAAGAGATTTAGGTGGGGGAAGTCTCCCCCTCGCTTCAGCCGCCTACGGCGTCTTCCGCTACCCCCTCTGCGGGGCTCTGCCCCGCAACGCCCCGAAAGACAGCGTTTATAGTGATTAGTGATTAGTGATTAGTGATTAGCAAGTTCGCCATGTTTAACAATTAATCGTTAATCACTAATCACTAATCACTAATCACTAATCACTAATCACTTTCATATAACTACCCTGAATAT
>JAIRTG010000168.1 GCA_031255055.1 Prevotellaceae bacterium | reverse complement strand
GGGCACGCATCGTGACATTAGAATGGAATGTACCCGACCATTGACGGGCGACAAGCGAATCGAATAACGTGATCCATACAACGAAGGTTAAAGTGATTAGTGATTAGTGATTAACGATTAATTGTTAAACATGGCGAACTTGCTAATCACTAATCACTAATCACTAATCACTAATCACTAATCACTAATCACTAATCACTAATCACTATTTAATCATTGTCTTACGGGGCGTTGCGGGGCAGCGCCCCGCAGTGGGGGTAGCGGAAGACCGCCGCAGGCGGGCTGAAGCGAGGGGGAGACTTCCCCCTCCTACTTATCTTTCTCTTTCTCTTTCTCTTTCTTCAAGAAAGACACCGTAGCGGCCGAAGTGAAGGGAGACTTCCCCACTTCCTCAACCTAATCGCTAAACACGATTTTTGAGGTCTCCTCTAAAAAAAGAAGAGACCGAACCTTTGTCGTGGCACAGTCTCTTTTTTTTCAACCTTCCGGCTTCACCCTATTTGTGACCTTCCGGTTTTGCCTTTTCGTGGCTACATGTACTTGCATGGTCGCATCCGGCTTTTTTACATCCGGAGCCGCCTTCTTTACAACAAGCTTTCTTTTCGCCGTCGCCCGACTTTGCACAACAGGCTCCTTTTACCGGTTTTGCTTCTTTACCGATTTTTTTAAATCCTTCCTGCAAAGAGGCAATGTCTGTTTTTTTCGGGTCGTAGGTGACCGTGACGGTCTTACTGTCCATATCAACATCCAGCGCTTTTACGCCTTTCTCGAATGGGATGTTTTTTTCAATTTTGTTTTTGCAGTTGTTACAGTCGATGTCGACGTCAAAAACAACGGTTTCTTTATTGTTGTCTTTTTGAGCCTGTGCTGTTGCAACCGACGTCATGCCAAATAGCATGGTGAACGAAAGAATGAAACTTTTTGTTTTCATAATCATTTTAATTTTAAAGATAAAACATTGATTTTTATATAATACATAAATTCGATCTAATCTCTATCCAATGCCCAGCGGAATCCGATATATAGTTTCCGCCTGTGCGTCGGCCCCCAAACCAATGATGCGTCAAAGTCCGCGCCAAAGGGATTTTGTATGTCAATGATAGGATGCTTTTGCATAAATCCCGTGAGATTTTCGCTTCCGGCATAAACCGACCATGTTCTAAAATACTTTGTTATCTGCGCGTTCATCATGGTGTAGGGTTTAAATGTTGTTTCCCACTTCGGGTTTACCGCATCGGGATCGGGCAACCGTCCGCCGCCGTTAAACTGTACGGTGTAGTCGAACTGCCATTTTTTTGAAGGCGTTTGATACGATGTTGTAACGAGCGATTTATAGCTGTTTGTCAGCGGCTTTTCGCGTAAGCGACCGTTGATGGTCGTTTTTACATCCGTCACCCGATGTGCCGCAGTGAGCGTTAGTCCTTTCAGGATTTCCATATTCATTTCGACCTGGATGCTGCTCGCGTATGATTTTCCGTCCAGATTTGAAAATGTCACCTGATGAGGGTTGGAATCCATGTCAACAACCACCTGGTTGATGAAATTTGTGTAGTACCATTCACCGGATAAAGACATTTCACGTCCGAACATCGGGATGTAGAATTGTAGGCTTGTGCCGTAATTCCACGCTTCTTCCATTTTCAA
This sequence comes from Prevotellaceae bacterium, assembly GCA_031255055.1. Classification (GTDB taxonomy): domain Bacteria; phylum Bacteroidota; class Bacteroidia; order Bacteroidales; family Paludibacteraceae; genus JAIRTG01. Next base: position 6,145 of record JAIRTG010000168.1, on the reverse strand, counting down.
ATCGTCGACCGGATAGATGTTGCGACTGCTTGCGAACAGGTAATTGTTTTCCGCCCAAACATTCGGCGAACGATAACCTTTTCCGGCCGAAGCACGCAAATGTAGAAATGCTGCCGGAGTGTATTTTAAATGCAGACGGGGCGTCGCAAAAAATCCGTATTTTGTGCTGTAGTCGCCTCTCAGACCTGCCAACAGAATCAGCGTTTCGTTGATGTTCAGGGTGTATTCGGCAAATGCTCCGGGTACAAATTCGGTTTTCGGATATGTCCTTTCAAGGATGCTGTTTGCACGGGGGATGGCGATACGTTCGTCGTAGCGGTCTAAATTGAGGCTTATACCTGTCGAAAGTTTGTGAGCATCGGTGAAATAGGTCTGGAAAATGAAATTGGCGTATAAGTTTCCCTGCTTTCCGTCGTAGACCTTCGCGTTATATTTATCGTTGGGATTGCCGTAGAGCGCATTCTGATGATGCCACGAACCGTTGACGATTGTTCCGATACTGGTGCCGTTTTCGGGGTTGAATACGTAGCCGTTTTTTATAAAAAACTCATACCTTTCGATGTCAATCCCGATTTTATAATCATGGAGGATTTGTCCGCCCATTCTTTTTTCGTTCAATGCACGTGCAAACGCCTGAAAGGTGTAGTTGTCCGATTGATAAGACCATCGGTTGATGACATTGAACTGTCTTACTTTCGGCATATCCATAAATCCGTCGTGGTTGTGGTCGATATCGAGAAACTCGTCGGAAGCGTGCAGCAAAATACCTGTCGAGAGTTTGTCGGACAACAGGAGCGAAGCGTTTGCATTTGCTTCCACTCGTCCGGCATCGCTGAGGAAGAGATTCGCCGCTACTTTTTCGCTTGTCTGCGGCTTTTTGTATTCCACATTTATCTGTCCGGTGATGGCTTCGTAACCGTTTACGACAGACGACGTACCTTTTGAAACCTGAATGCTTTCCATCCACGGGCCGGGAATGAATCCTAAGCCGTAAACCGACGAAATCCCTCTTAAATTCGGGATGTTTTCCGTAAGCATCTGCACATAGGCTCCCGAAAGTCCTAACATGCGTATTTGTTTGGCGCCGGTTGCCGCGTCGCTGTATGAAACATCGACCGAAGGATTTGTCTCGAAACTTTCGGAGAGGTTACAACATGCCGCTTTGCACAGTTCGGCTCCTGTGATTTTGTCGGTTTGTATGACCGCTCCGCGGGGTTTTACCAAAGCCGCGCTCCGTTGTATGACGGAAACTTCTGCTAATTCGATGACTTCATTCAGCATTATTTCGAGAGACGTTGAATGATCTGTGATTGTCAGGGTGTCGTTGTTGTATGACACACTGCTGATGACCAGTTTGTTTGTTCTATCGTCGGGCGACAGTTCAAATTCGCCCGAAATGTCGGAAGCGACACCGATGGTTGTTCCCAACCAAAAAATATTAACGCCGGGAATCGGCTCTCCTTTATTGTCTTTTACAATTCCGCGTACTTGTGCCGAAACCGAAAAGATGGACAGTGTAAATAATATAGTGTGTGATATGATTAATTTTTTCATGAAACGAAATGATTTTTTGAAATAAAATTTGAAATAAAAATAAACACAAAAACCATGAATGAATATTCATGTTGCGGGGGTATTATTTCAAAAAATCAAATGCGCAGAACGGCGTGCCTGATGAGTATGTCACGCCCTCGGAATAAGGGTGAGTCGGGTGGAACAGGAATTTCTTTGTCTGAACATGCAACCGTTTCCGGTTGACAGGAATCAAACAAAATCGGCATCAGCGAAGTCAATAATTGAGCGACAACCGTCTTTTCAAATTTGGCAGCGGAGGGGGTATCGACCACAAGGCGTAACAACCCGCAAGTGTCGACGACAGGGTTGTTTACATTTGTATCACAAGTATTTTCCGATGATGATGAGCAGGTACAGTCGTGATGATGTTGCTCTTCTTGTTCATGATGCAGGCTTTCGCACGACGTGGACAGAACATGTTCGATTCCCGCTTTCTCACATTCGGAACAGCAATAGTGCACGACATTGTGACCCAACCCCGCCATGCTGAAATAAGCTGCGAAGAAAATTGAAAAGCCGTATGTTAGAATCGTTTTCATCATGACGGCGCGAAGATACAAATTATTTTTAGCTTGCGTATGTCATTTTCACTTTATGTTATTTTTTTTTGCTTTGTATGGATTGTTTTTAATTTGTGCGGGTTATTTTTGATTTGTGCGAGTTGTTTTTTATACTTGTACAAACCCATTTTCATTTTGTGTAATGCCGGATTTGGATGGTTAAATGAAATTGCTGTTTTTTTATATTTTTGCATCAGTTTTCAGTTAAAATAATATGGACAAAACATTTATCTTTTGCTTGTTTTCGATAGTAATCGTGGTTTCCGTATCATCGTGCGCATCCGATGAGATGAAAACACAAACAAAAAGTTATTCCACCGAGATCTATTTAAACGGCGATTCGACCAAAGGTGTTTTTAAAATTGATATGAATGTTGAACTGCCGACGAGATATAGAAACGAAAAAATACTAAATAACATTAAATGTAATTTGCTTACAATTTTATTCGGAGGAGAATATGTCGATGTTCCGGAAGATACCATTTTGGAACTTTTTGCGATAGAATTAGGTGTTGATTACATGAATAATAATATAGCGGCATTGCGTCGGCTGAGCGATAAATCAAGTTATAAATTCGATGCTTATTTTTCGTACAAAGGCGAAACGCTTCCGTCAAACAGGAACATTTATTCCTACTGCCTTACCCAACATTCATTCGACGGCGGCGCCCATGAATCTTCCAGCAGATTTTTGTTCAACTTTAGTTTGACCGACGGCTCTTTGATAGCGGAGAGCGATATTTTTATCGACGGATTTGAAAAAGAACTGACAAGGCTGATCAAAAAAAGATTGGCGGAGGAATATGAAGAATTGTTTAAAAACAACCTGAACGAGAGCGAATTTTGGGAAGATGAGATTCATCCGAACGGAAATTTTTATCTGGATCAGGAAAGTATTGATTATGCTTTTGATCCGAGCGAAATAGCTCCTCATTACGTTGGTGACATTTATGTATCGCTACCGATTGAGTTGATAAAGCATCTGATGAACAAAAACGAATTGACGAAAAGTTATTTTTTCCCCAAATAACTTTCCGTAGCGTAAAGACAGGTTTAGTAAAATAAGGTATGGTATTTAAAGAGTATTATTGCCCCAAGGGGCTATTTTTAACTGAAATAAATTAACAAAATGAAGATTGTTTTTATCGGAGCAGGAAATGTAGCTTCAAACATATCATTGACTTTAAAGGAAAAGGGATTCGATATTGTACAGATTTACAGTAAAACAGTATCATCGGCGCAGACACTTGCCGATGAATTAGACTGTGAGTTTATTACCGAGTTTAGACACATAAACCGAGATGCCGATGTTTATTTTTACACGCTAAAAGACAGGTATATCGGGATATATGCGCAACGCAATCGTTTTCCCAATGCGATTCACATACATACGGCCGGAAGCATCCCTTTGGATATTTTTGAAGGATATGCAAACAATTACGGCGTCATTTATCCGCTTCAAACTTTTACCAAAGGGAAGAACGTCCGTTTCGACGGAGTACCTTTTTTCATCGAGGCCAACAATCAAGAAACCGAAAAAACGCTGCAAATAATCACCAAGACCCTGTCGGACAATATCTACTATGCGACTTCGGCTCAAAGAAAAAAACTGCACATTTCGGCCATTTTCGCATGTAATTTCGTGAACCACATGTATGCAATCGCCGCAAACATGGTCGAAGGTTCCCAATTCGATTTTGACATACTAAGACCCCTGATAAAAGAAACCGCCGAAAAAATCAACTATATGCACCCCCTCGACGCCCAAACAGGCCCTGCGGTTCGCTATGACAAAAAAGTGATTGACGATCACATCGAATCGATTTCCAACGAAAACGTAAAGGAAATCTACCGGCTTTTGAGTGAAAATATTTATAAAAAAGCGATGTCGAAAAAGAATAATCAATCCACGTAAACACTTCAGGGGAATTAACACATGCAGGCTTATTTAAAAGTAGTCAGACCTTTAAATCTATTTTTCATTGCGGTGACACAACTATTGTTACAATACACGGTTGTCGTACCGATTCTGAAAACATACGGATTCGACACCGAAGTCAATACCCTAAGGCTATTTCTGCTGATTGCGGCAACCGTTTTGATAGCGGCAGGCGGATACGCATTAAACGACTATTTCGACATAAAAATCGACAGAATCAACCGTCCCGACAAGCAGATTGCAGGGAAAATCATCCAACGTTCCGCCCTCATGATTTACCATCAGGCGCTGACCGCAACCGGTGTATTATGCGGCTTACTGTTAGCCTGTTTTACCGGAAGTTTCACACTGACATTCATTTTCATCGTAACGCCGGGTATGCTCTGGTTCTATTCGGCAAGCTACAAGCGTCGGTTTCTTATCGGCAACTTGATCGTATCGTTCAACACGGCGCTTTCCGTACTGATTGTCGGCATAGCACAAATTTCCGCCCTGTACGGTCTATACGGGGATTTACTGTACCAAACGCCGATACCCAAAACAATATACGCATGGACAGGCGGCTTTTCATTTTTTGCGTTTATGACCACCTGGATACGCGAAATCATCAAAGACATGGAAGATAAAAAAGGCGATATGGAAATGGAATGTAGAACAATGGCGATTGTCTGGGGCGACGGTAAAACAAAAAAAATGCTCTATTTTCTCATCACACTGACCGTAGTCCTGTTGCTGCTTGCCGACTTTTTATGGATAGATTTTGAAGGAAACCTGACAACAAGGTACATCATTTTCGGTATTGCGCTACCGTTCACCGCGCTGATCTACCTTGTGCATCAATCCCGCCACTCGCAATCGTATCATCAGGCGTCGGTTCTGTCGAAAGTAATCATGCTTATCGGCACACTCTACGGCTTTATTTTTTACTATCTGCAAGCCAAAACATACGGCTTCGACCTGTTTAATTTATTCATTATCCGGTAATCAAATGTTGAAAAATCTGTCGGACTATCACCTTATATTAGGTTCGCAATCACCGCGAAGGCAAGAACTCATAAAAGGATTGGACATTGATGTGGAAATAAAAAACATTGATGTAGAAGAAAATTACCCCGAAAAACTGATTGGCGCCGAGATTCCCGTTTTTTTGGCCGAAAAAAAAGCGGACGCCTATCAATTGGCCCGCGATACGTTACTGATTACCGCAGACACGATTGTTTGGATGGAAAACAACGTACTCGGAAAACCGAAGACCGAAGACGACGCCCGCGAAATGCTAAACATGCTTTCGGGGAAAACACATCAGGTGATTACCGGCGTCTGCATCTCATCGTTAAAAAAACGGAAGACGTTTCACGCAATATCAAACGTCCGCTTCTCGGCCGTCGGCGAAGAAGAAATCGATTATTATATAAAAAAATATCGACCATTGGACAAAGCCGGCGCATACGGCGTACAAGAATGGATCGGATATATCGGTGTCGAATACATCGAAGGTTCGTACTACAATATCATGGGACTGCCCATTCAAAAACTATATACCGAGTTAAAAAAATGGTAGTAGTTGGCAGCCGTTGGTATTTTCTTTGAAGAAAGAGAAAGAGAAAGAAATTTAGGGGGGGGAAGTCTCCCCCTCGCTTCAGCCCGCTGCGCGGTCTTCCGCTACCCCCTCAGCGGGGCGCTGCCCCGCAACGCCCCGTAAGAGAATGAAGAATGAAGAGTGATTAGTGCGGATTCGCTATGATTCATCACTAAACACTAAATACTATTAAGGTTGAATCACTCATCACTCATCACTCATCACTAATCTACCCCACTCCGCCGTCAGGCGGAAGGAAGGACATCGGCCGATGAGGCGAAATACGAAGTTTCATGAGTACCCCAAAAAAATCAAACTCTTACGAATAAAAATAAGAGACGTTGGCGTTAAAAAATCATCTCTGTTTGAGCGCCGCAGGCGCGAGTTTGATGATTTTAGCCAACGGAACGGCCAATTTTTCGCACGAAGCGGGCGCAGTCTTGACTTTTTTTGCTTACTTTTTGGTGTCAAGACAAAAAAGTAAGTGGGGTT
>JAIRTG010000106.1 GCA_031255055.1 Prevotellaceae bacterium | reverse complement strand
CGGAATAACGAACGAAGGACTGCATAAAGACCAATATAAAGCAGCGATTCAGATCGAACAGCTTATTTATGGCGGAGGCGCCGTAAAGTCGCAGGTGGAAATTGCCCGTGCAGAGAGCGAAGCTTCGCGTCAAAATTGGGAAACAGAAATGTATCAAATCAAAGACAAGGTCAATCAATTGTTTTTCGGAACATTGCTGTTGCAGGAAAAAACCGGAGAAGCGGACATTCTGATAAGCGAATTGGAACGGAACAAAAAGGTAATCGAATCTTATATGAGAAACGGAGTCGCTTCGCAGAATGATTTGGATAAAATAGAGGTGGAAATTCTCACCGCAAACCAGCAGAAAACAGAACTGATTGCCTCTCAAAAGGCCTACCGGACAATGCTCGGCATTATGATAAGTGAGAAAATTACAGATGAATGTGAGTTGCAGAAACCGGAAATCCCGATTGTTTCATCGGGAAAAACAATAAACAGACCCGAACTGAATTATTTTGCTGCGCAGGAAAAAAAACTTGATGCACAGACGAAAGCCGTAAATTCGGTTATAAAACCCCAGATAGGAGCATTTTTTCAAGGGGCTTATGCCAATCCTGGCCTCAACATGTTTGCCGATATGAATAAAAATCAGTGGTCGCCCTATTTTGTAGCGGGAATCAAATTCCAGTGGAATATATCCGGCTGGTACAACCGAAAAAATGATTTATCGAAAATCAGTCTGGGTCGTTCGCAGATTTTGTCGCAGAAAGACACCTTTCTGTACAACATAGAACTAAAAAGCACGCAGGAGACCCTTGCCGTTCAGCGTATGCAGGAGGTGATGAAAGATGATGATAAAATTATAGCATTAAGGCGCTCAATCCTGAAACGCACCGAAAGCCAGCTCGAAAACGGAGTGAGTACGATTAACGATTTGACACGCGACATACACGCCGAAAATCTTGCCCGACAGAATAAAGTAACACACGAGATTGAGTTGCTGAAAAACATATACGATTTGAAATTCACATTAAATAATTAAAAATACATCCATAAATCCCCGCTCTCTACCCGTTGCCGGTTGGCGGCTATTTTTCCGAAAGAGAAAGAAACAGGAAAAGTTGTTCGGGGCTTTTGGAAGAATCATAAAAAAATCCGGAAATATGAAAACAAATGAATCCTGTCTTATGAATAAAACTGTTAGTGCAAAATCGTTCAAAGCCTCATTAGGGCTTTGGGGTGCGTTGTTTCTTCTTCTCCTTGCGGCCTGCTCCCGCAATGCCGGTAATTACGATGCTACGGGAACTTTTGATGCCTCCGAAATCATCGTATCAAGTGAAGTTGCAGGTTTGATACTGTCGTTTGAGGCGGAAGAAGGCACAAAATTGACAAAAGGAGCGCTCATTGCAACAATTGATTCTACGCAATACTATCTTCAAAAACAACAACTGTTGCAAAACATCGAGGCAACGAAAGCAAATGTTCCGGCAGTTCCCACCCAATTGGCCCCGCTGGAGAAACAACTCGAAAAACAAAAGCAAGAACAACGCCGAATAACAAACCTGTACAATGACGGAGCGGCAACACAGCAACAGCTCGATGACATTAATTCGGCGATAAGCGTATTAGAGAGGCAGATTGATGCTCAGAGAAATTCCCTGCGAAATTCGGTATCGGGCGCCGGCGCTCAAGTGGAAGCCCTGCAAGTACAGATTGAACAGATTGACGACCGGTTGAAAAGGTGCAACGTTGTTGCGCCGATTGACGGCATTGTTTTATCGAAATACGCACAGGCCGGAGAACTCATGTCTGCCGGAAAACCGTTGTTGAAAATTGCCGACATGGACAATGTTCACCTGAAAGCCTATTTGACCTCCCTGCAATTGACAAACATAAAACTCGGACAGGAAGTGAAAGTTCGCGCCGATTTCGGCAAAGGCAATTACCACGAATACGACGGCAAAATCACATGGATTTCCGACAAAAGCGAGTTCACTCCGAAAAACATCACCACATCCGACGACCGCGCCAACATGGTTTACGCCGTAAAAATTGCCGTGAAGAACGATGGCTATTTAAAATTAGGCATGTACGGAGAAGTGAAATTCAATCAATGACGGCCAATGAACGGTTGACCTGCATTATAAAGTACAACAAAAGATATTTATGGACAGAAACAACAATTATCAATCACCGACTGTCGACTATCGGCTACCTGCCGTTGTCGTAGAAAATGTTCACAAAAGCTACGGCAGTGTGCAGGCGCTTCGGGGCGTAAGTTTTGAAGTAGAGCGGGGAGAGATATTTGGCATCATCGGCCCCGACGGTGCGGGAAAAACATCGCTCTTCCGCATCATGGCGACGTTGATTTTAGCCCAAGAGGGGATTTGCACGGTCGATGAGTTTGATGTAGTAAAAGACTACAAACAAGTCCGTAAGCGGATCGGCTACATGCCGGGACGATTCTCGCTGTATCAGGATATGAGCGTTGAAGAAAATCTTACGTTTTTTTCCGCCGTTTTCGGTACGACCATTCGGGAGAATTATCACCTAATCGGAGACATTTACAGACAGCTTGAACCTTTTAAAAACCGTCGGGCGGGGAATCTGTCGGGGGGAATGAAACAGAAACTTGCGCTTTGCTGCGCATTGATACACAAGCCGAGCGTACTTTTTTTGGATGAGCCGACAACAGGCGTCGATCCGGTATCGCGGAAAGAATTTTGGGAGATGCTCAAACGCCTGCAAAAGCAGGATATTACCGTCATCGTATCAACGCCCTATATGGACGAAGCCAATCTGTGCGACCGTATCGCGTTGATTAAAAGCGGACGATTCATGACAATCGACACACCCTATAATATTATCAATAGCTTCGACACACCATTATGGTCGGCCAAGAGCGACCGGATGTTCCGCTTATTAGGCGATTTACGCCAATATACCGCCGTTGACAATTGCTATGTTTCGAGCGAGTTTCACCATTTTACGGTACGTGAAAATGATTTTGACCCGAAGACATTGGCAGTACAACTCATGGAAAAAGGACATGAAAATATCCGGATAGAACAAATTGAGCCGACAATAGAAGATTGTTACATGCACTTGGCAAAAAATTAGGCCGGAAATCCGGCGGACTCAAAACGAGAACATTTAATCTGTTGAAATGATGAGCGAAGACATTGTTATATACACAAAAAATCTCACCAAAAAATTTGGTTCATTCACCGCAGTAGATAATATCAACTTCGAGGTTCACCGTGGCGAGATATTTGGATTTCTGGGAGCAAACGGTGCGGGAAAAACGACCGCCATGCGAATGTTATGCGGATTGAGCAAACCCACTTCAGGTGAAGGTTATGTCGCAGGATTCGACATTCGGAAACAACCCGAAAAAATCAAGCAAAGTATCGGTTACATGAGTCAAAAATTTTCGCTTTACGAAGATTTAAAAGTATGGGAGAATATCCGTTTATATGCCGGCATCTACGGTATGAAAGACCACCACATTGCAGAAAAGACAGAGGATTTGCTCGAAAAACTGCACTTCACAAAAGAGCGCAATACGCTTGTAGCCTCCTTACCTTTAGGGTGGAAACAGAAGCTGGCCTTTTCGGTATCCATCTTCCATGAACCGAAAATTGTTTTTCTCGACGAGCCTACAGGAGGAGTCGATCCGGCCACGCGACGGCAGTTTTGGGAAATGATTTACGAAGCGGCAGACAGGGGCATAACCATCTTTGTGACGACACACTACATGGACGAAGCCGAATACTGTAATCGTGTTTCCATCATGGTCGACGGACGCATCGACGCACTCGACACGCCCCACAATCTGAAAGAACAGTTCAACGCACACTCGATGGATCAGGTATTCAGGAGACTGGCCCGAAAAGCAGAACGAAAAGAATAGACCATTCCGAGTCGTCGGCGTCATTGTCCCCAAGACACGTTTATGAAATAACAAAAAGTCAGAGCCCACTTAGCGGATTTAGAAAACATGAAAGAATTTAAAGCATTTATACGAAAAGAATTTTACCACATTCTACGTGACAGGCGAACCATGTTGATACTGCTTGTGATGCCAATCGTACTGATTATTCTTTTCGGGTTTGCGCTATCAACAGAAGTACGGAATATTCGCGTCGCCGTGCTGGCGCCGGAACCGGACAACATGGTGCGGCAAATTATT
>JAIRTG010000051.1 GCA_031255055.1 Prevotellaceae bacterium | reverse complement strand
CCGATTCTGCTGACTACCGTTTCCACCGTAGTGGGCATGATTCCGATCGCCATAGCACGCGGCGCAGGCGCGGAATGGAAAAACGGCATGGGCTGGGTATTGATCGGCGGTCTGGTCAGTTCGATGTTCCTGTCGCTGATTATCATTCCGCTGGTGTATTACGGCTTCTATCGGATACGGGAAAAATTTGTTCCTTCGGACAATGAAAAATAGGCGTTTCCGCGCCTTTCATGGAAAGAGAGTTTGCCGACAGTCGGCAAACTCCTTTTTTCTTTCTTCGGACAGGGTACGACGGTTTACGGAATGATTGCGCTTTCAATTTCGCTCCACGGGCCTCGCTGACCCTTTTCGTTCTGCCAACAGATAGACACGTACACCGTTTACCGCGTTCTTCTTCCGTAAATTCGAGCGTGTGTGGCGTGCGGGTGGCCAGTACGCTGTGGGTGAGGAGGGTAACGTCGGCAGGCGGGGTGTCGAGCACAGAGCGTAGACAATGATGGCACCGTTTACGCCGTAAATAATTTATTTATAATGTAATCCGTGCACTTTCCGAAAGGGAATGAACGGCTTATTCCCTGGAATGGATAACTTATTCCGGGGAATGGGCGATATATTCTTGCTTTTATCATTTTTGTCCGTTTAATTTTTTGAATTTCATATTTTTGCCTGTTTCTAAATCTTAACTTTCGGCTTGTACATATTTTTTGATGTCAACCCACATTCTTTTTTCATGCGGATACCGTATTTCAGTTTACCGACCTCCGGTGTTACGTTGTTTGACCCGAAAGTAAACTTCACTCCGGCGGCTTTTGCTTTCATAATGATTGCTTTATTGGGAATACGGTAGAGTTCGTTAATCTCCAGCGCTTTTCCGCTTGTTGCCAGCGCTTCCACTACTTTATTCATACGCTTTTCCGTCCAGAAATCGTCGTAACGGTCACTCATTGCTTCCGGAAGAAAAAACGGATTAACATAAACATCAACCGGTTCTTGCAGGACAGAACAAATCCTGTCCACAATCATATCCATATATGCCTGTTCGTCGTCAATGATAACTTCTTTATTCACCCACAGGTGTACACGACGTTCCTTGTGGTCTTTGAAAGTAAGCGCATCTGTAAACACATAATCAAATTCGCTGCGGGCTTTTTGAGAAAATGTGGTTATCCATTCCCTGCCTTCCGCCTGCATCGCCAGAATAAACGGTTGTGTACGCATACTGTCAAGGTATTTGTATATATCTTCGTCGTTCGTAACCGGAAAACCGATACCGCAATTTGGCGCAACGGCATAGTTGATACCGGTTTTCCGCGACTGTACGGCTGCGGCTTCTTTCGTCAGTCCGCCCTTTAAATGAACATGATAGTCAAGGACAGGAAAATCTTCCTGATGTAATCGAATTATTTCGTCCGACTGTTCATCGTTCGCCATTTCCGGTTGGACAGAAGGATTGATGTTTTTCCCGTCAAGCGTTTCAACTTTGATACTTCTGAATTGCAATGTACCCGCTCCGGTGCCTGTGATTGAGAATGAGCCGTGAGAAAGTACTGCGCCGGCATTGACGCCTGTTCTGAAAGGCTTTGACGGTTCGATGTATTCTACAACCGGCTTGCCGTTTATTTTTACTGTGACGGCCTGTCCCTCGACGCGGATATTCATTGTAAACCATTCGTTTTCTTTCACAAAACTTTTTGTGAGATTGCGAACCGACACAAGGCTACCCGTCATTCTCCACCATACGGCGTCCTCCCGGTCGTTGTTGATTGCGACGCGGTAACCCTTCCCTTTTGAATCCGTATGAAACCCGACAAAACCCTTTCCGCCGGGATTCGTTCGCAGTTCCATGCTCAAATCAAAATCTTTGTAATCACCGTTTTTCAACAGGACTTGAGCCTGTTCGCCCGCTAACGAAAGGATACCATCCTGCAGAGTAACATGTCCCGTCATCGTCCATTTGCTGTTTAACAAGTCTTTATTTGCAGAAGAATTGCAGGAACAGAGCAGCACGATGCAAAAGATTGCCGGTAAAATAAACATATTCTTCATAAACCTGTCATTTACTGTAAGACGCCTTGACAAAAGGAGCTTTCAACAGATAATCAATGCTCGTTTTGATACCTTCTTCAATTGTAGTAGAGGATTGTTCCATTTCGACGATTATATGTTTGACGCCTGCAGTTTTTGCATTGTTAAATATTGCGTCAAATCCCACCATACCACTTTGCCCTATTTCTCTGTGGTCTTTGATGTGCAGCACTGTGAAACGTCCGGGATATTTGTTGAAATAATCGACGGGACTGTTTCGTCCGATGACTACCCAGTAAACATCCATTTCAAAAAATACGTATTCGGGATTGGTGTTTTCAATCATGTAATCTATCATTATTACTTTGTCTTCGATTTTCTGAAATTCATGGGCGTGGTTGTGATATCCGTACAACATTCCGTTCTGACGGCATCGTTTACCGATTTCGTTGGAATAGTCGCAGTATGTTTTCAGGTCTTTCGCGGTCTTTGGGACGCCTGTTCCGGGAGTTACGATGTAAGTCATTCCCGCCGCCTTATGCGCCGCGATACATTTGTCCCACCATTTCAGCGATTCGGTGAAATCGCCTGACGCATACTCTTCAGCAGACAGATTTTTGGTGCAGTGCGACGATAATACTTTCAATCCGGCAGCTTCGACGTCTTTTTTAAACACTTCGGGAGTTCTGTCGTAGAACTTGCCGTCATTATATCCGGCAGCCTCTATGCCTGTATATCCCATTTTGGCAATCTCCCTCAATATTGCAGTATAATCAACGCTATAATTGTCTGTAGTAGTGTTGAAACTGCCTATTTTCTCTCTGACGGAATATAGCTGTATTGCAATTTCCTTTTTGGAATTTGCTTTTTTCCGCACCTGCGCTGTCGTATACGGCGCTACCATTAACGATGCAAATAATGCAATCAAATAAATTTTGCTTTTCATTGTATGTATTTGATTTTTAAAAATATTGCCTCCACTTTGCGGCTATCGGC
>JAIRTG010000048.1 GCA_031255055.1 Prevotellaceae bacterium | reverse complement strand
CGGGGTTCAAACGACACCAGCAGCCGTTCTTTGGTCAGCACGACGCCGCCTACGCGATAGGTCGTTTTGGACACGAGTTCGCAATCAAACTGACGGATATATTTATGCCCGTTAGGGCTATAAACGCCGTCGCGATACTTATGAATCCCCAGATTGAACTCGACCCCATGCTGGATAACCGTTTCGTCCAGCGAAGACAGCAGCACATGGTTTGAACCGTCTATTTCAGGAATCGGCACAACCAGTCGCCCATGATACTTCCTTGTATTGCAATCGATGATGGTTGTGCTGCTGTATGCTCCCGCCCTGTTTGTACTGATGATTTCTTTTGTCAACGACTTTTCGAGATTTGTAAGTAGCGTTTTATCAAAATTAAGGTAATTCATAGCATTTTTTATATTGATAGGATTTCAGTTTATAAAATACATTTTACATTCGTCACGTTTTTTGCTTTGGAGCGTAAAGTTAACCAAATTCCTTTACACATTTGTTGAATATTAATGAAAGAATGCTGCTTTTGTAGGATTTTGGTCGGCGCATGTTCGGATTTTAACACATTCGCCGATAGAAACGCCGAACCGTTTGGCGTTTTTTCCGATACATTATAATTTATCAACGCAAGTTGCGTTAGTTCAATAAATCCCACTTTCTGTCTATGACAAACAACACCGGAAACACCATCGAAAAGCGACAATTCACCCATGCAACATTCTTTCCGCTGCTGACGGTACTGCTCATCAGCCTGGTTTTTATCCTCGAAAAAGGAATGGATTGGGATTTTCACAAAGCAGGCATCTATCCGCGAAAACTCGAAGGTATCTGGGGCATCCTTACATCCCCGTTCATCCATGCCGATTTCAAACATTTAATAAATAATCTCGTCTCGTTCCTTGTTTTGGGAGTTACATTATATTACTTTTACGCCCCGATTGCAACAAGGGTACTACTCATTACTTGCCTCCTCAGTGGATTGATACTATGGGTAATCGGGAGAGAAAGCTGGCATATCGGAGCAAGCGGCGTCATTTACTCCTTAGCTTTCTTTCTTTTTTTCAGCGGATTGATCAGAAAACACATCCCTTTAATCGCAATATCGTTAATTGTCGTTTTTCTGTATGGAAACATGATTTGGTACATTCTTCCCCTCGAAGCCAATAGCGAAATATCGTGGGAAGGACACCTTTCGGGCGCATTCACCGGTTCGATTTCCGCCGTAGTATTCAGAAACAAAGGTCCGCAAAAACCCCAAAAAATATGGGATGACGAAGACGATGACAACGAAGAAGAAGATGACGAACAACACCTCAAACAAAACATAAACGAAACATAAACAGAAACAAAAACAGAAAAAATCAGTTCTAACAACAAAAAAGAAAACTTTGTATGATAAGAAACAACAACAACAACAACGACAACACAAGAGAACTAAACTTATTAGACCTTATTGTTATGTTTTTTGCATGGCTAAAAAACATGTTTATCAAGTTTTTCAAATTGGCAGGTCATTCGGCCCAACTCAATTTCAAATATCTGTACATCTGGCCGATAGTGCTGGTAATCACACTCGCCATCATCTACTATTTAGGTCTCAACATATTCCACTTCGGCCTCAAAAAACTATACAAAGCCGAAACAACCGCCATCTTTCGCGGCCCGAGCATCAACACGTTTAAAACAATCATGGCGCCCATCGAAAAAGCAAACTATTTAGGCAAAAAGACAGACTTGTCCTCCGTCCTGTCCATTCCCGAAAAAGTTGCAAAAAGCATCTACAAAGTAGAAAGCTATCACATCATAGACATAGGTCGGGACAGTATCCCCGACATCGTTGATTACAGTGGGAAACACGACCTGAGAGACACACTCGACGTGCTGATGTACGACAGAATGCAACTGGCTATCTTCACGACAGATGTCACTCAGCTCGACCTGATTGAGAGACAACTGTACAACTATCTGAATAGTCATCCGTCGCTCGTCAGCATCAACGAAGTGAAACACCGGGAACTGAAAGCAAAACTACGGTCTGTCGAAAGAGAAATAGAGCGGATAGACAGCATGGCGACCATTGTCTACCTCGACAATAACAAGCCTCAAATAAACATTACCGATAACAGTTTATTAATCGGAGAACAAAAAAGGCAGATTGTTTCGGAAGAGTTATTGGGACTGCACGACCTCAAAGTAGGTCTCGTCATGGAGCTAGTCAACTATGACAGTCCCGTAAGTTTCTTAGATAACTTCGTGTTAGACCCCCTCCCTGTCAACAGAAAAATCGAATACTTGATCTACATCCTGCTTGAAACCTATATCATAAGTTCTTTGCTCTGTATACTGATCGACAATAGAAAGAAAATACTCAATTATTTAAAGAACAAAAAAACGGCGGAATGATTAGCAATCGGTGATTGACGGCTCATGATGAACCGACGCAAGGCTGTAGGTATCTTCCTTCAAGAGAGAGAAAGAGAATTAGGGGGGAAGTCTCCCACCTAAATCTCTTTCTCTTTCTTGGTAGAATCCCGAAGTCGTACGAGGGGAGGTAAGTCGAGAAGAGGGTCGGGGAGAGGCGAGTCACTCATTGGAAAGAATCCGGTTATATTTTTCCTCCGAGTGCAGAATATCGAGCGCTATTTTCAAATCCTTGTCGGTACGCAAAGAATACGCTATTTCGCCTTTTTGATAATAATAACGTTTGATGATTTCGGTGGTGAGCAACTGCACAATGTCGTCTTTGTTTTCTTTAATATTCTCGTCGATGTCGGGCACAAGTTTGGCTTTCAGCGATTCAAAATCCTCCGCAATCCTGTTGTAGAGTTCTTCGTACTTGGCAATTTCGATCAATTCGTTGAAATACTTTTCGGTTTGAGTCGCATAGCCGAAATTCTTTTCCTTGATAAACGCCGTAAAGTCATCGAAATCGGCATCACTCAGTTCAAACAGATCGGGCGAGGGAATAGACGGATGCTCGTGCTTATATTTCGTGGCATAATCAAAATAAAGATTGTCTGCATACAGATAGTATGCGATATTCAGCGTCCGTTCATCGTTCGAGAGCGTGTCGGGCAGGATCCCGCCTCCGTTACGCACTTTCCGTCCGTTTTTTGTCGTGAACTCCGACGTCAGGTGCTCGGGGACGCGACCAACACTACCATCCTCGTTCCGATTGCTGTAGTCTATCGCCTGAATGCCCCGTCCGCTCGGAATGTAATACTTGGCCGTTGTCACCTTCAAATGGCCGCCGTAGGCTATCGGACGGATATTTTGTACCAGTCCCTTACCAAAGGTACGCTCGCCGACAATCACGCCGCGATCCAAATCCTGAATCGCCCCCGCCAAAATCTCGGACGCCGAAGCCGAACCTCTGTCTGTTATCACCGCCAGTTTCATATCGGGATAGACCGGCTCGGAAGGCGTACGGAAAACCCGCTCGGATGACTTCTCTTTTCCTTTTGTGGTGACAATGGCGGTACCTTTCGGGACAAAATAGCCGACAATTTTTACCGCTTCATCAATCAGTCCGCCGCCGTTACCCCGCACATCAATGATCAGCGAACGAATCCGATGCTGTTTGACCATCTCGTTGATAGCCTGCTTGACTTCGATCGCCGAATGGTCGGTGAAATCGTTCAACAGCAGATAGCCTGTCCGGTCGGCAACGACCGACGAGTAGGAGATCGACTTCACCTGTATTTTTTCCCTCATAAATGTTCGTTCGATCGGATTTTCTTCTCCATATCGTTTCAGTTGCAGGTTGATGACCGTGTTAGGTGTTCCGCGCAGTCGGGCGCTGACGTCGCTCACCGTCATACCTTCGGTAGAAACGCCGTCGATTGCCGAAATAATATCACCTGCCCGAATGTCGTTCTGTTGCGCGGGCATGCCCTCGTATGGGTCGGAGATATAGATCGTATTGTTTCGTTGGGAGATGACCGAACCGATTCCGCCATACTCGCCGCTGGTCATCATGGCGATGTCTTCGGTATCTTCTTCGGGCAGGTAGACCGTATAAGGGTCTGTTTGCGACAGCATATAATTGATTGCGTCTGCGGTCATTTTGTCGTATTTCAGCGAGTCGACATACAGCAGATCCAGGTCTCTGAAGACCGCATTGAAAATGGTCAGGTTTTTACCGATCGAAAAAGTACGGTCATCGGCCGACAGCCGACCACAAGTCACAGTCGGAAAGACGGCTGTAAGCAACAAAAAAGCGATGTATTTTTTCATTTTGAATAGCGTTGGTAAGTTGGTAAATTTGTTGTTGGTAAACGGATGAAGCATGCAACTTTCGTTTTTATTTTGGGGGAATCATTTTCACATCGGGAGGCAGGAAATCGGAGATGTCTTTTCCGAAACGGATCAGGTCTCGTGCCACCGTCGACGATATGTGTGCGTAGCGTGATTCGGTAAACAAGATAACCGTTTCGACGCCGCCGATAGCGCGATGAGTATCTGCAATTGTTTTTTCATATTCAAAGTCGCCCACCGTGCGGAGTCCTCTCAGGATGAATCCGGCGCCGACCGATTGAGCAAAATCGATCGTCAGGGAATCGTACTGCCGCACGGCAACCCTGCCGTAGCCCTCAAAAGCCTGCCGGATCATATCCATTCTTGCCGCGATGGGGAATAGTGTTTTTTTTGACTGATTGTGGCCGATGGCGATAATAATTTCGTCGAACAGTGTCAGACCTCGTTCTACGATGCTGAAATGGCCGACGGTGAAGGGGTCGAAAGTTCCCGGGAATATGGCTTTTCTCATCAATTAGTGGTTGTTGGAGATAACGAGTCGACAAAGATAAGTAATTTTGAATGAGTGGTGCAAAACCGGACGGGAAGTAGATTTTTTTAATCTTTTTCGATACGATTTTTTTGTTTCTTAGCTGTTGGAATTGCCGACGTGACGGATGGTTCGCGACTTGAAGAAAGAGGTAGAGATTTAGGAGGGGGAAGTTTTTCCCTCTCTTCAGCCGCCTGCGGTCTTCCTTGAAAGGAGAGAAAGAGAAAGAGATTTAGGGGGGGGGAAGTCTCCCCCTCGCTTCAGCCCGCCTGCGGCGGTCTTCCGCTACCCCCTCTGCGGGGCTCCGCCCCGCAACGCCCCGAAAGACAGGGTTTAGAGTGATTAGTGATTAGTGGTTAGTGATTAGAGAGACAGTTCGGACTTTCCTTGTCACGGGGCTGACTAAAAAGGAAGTTGCGGACACCCGGAGCTGCCATTTTGTCTCTTTTAGCGAGGAAGTTGTCAGTAAAAGAGA
>JAIRTG010000039.1 GCA_031255055.1 Prevotellaceae bacterium | reverse complement strand
ATTCCGGCATAGAAAAATGAATATATCATACTTCCCGTTTCTTCCGGTATTCCGAATTTGGAAATCAAAAATAAGAGCAGTACTGCATTCATGATGTAGTATCCGAAACGCTCTCCCATGTTGGCAAGCGCTGCCGGTAACAATCCTTTTGGATGATTTTTAAACATAGATGTTAGAATTTGAATTTAGAATTTATCGTTTTTACTTGTTGTTAATAATCTAAAAATAAAACTGCGATTGCAAATATAGAAAAATTCCATTAATCTCTTTTGTAAAAAACATTAAACGCCGCCTTTGTCGGGGAAAGCCAAAACCATTTCTATATGGGCTGTATCAGCGTTTTGAGGACATTTCACCTGTTTTGAAATCGGACGACGATAATCTGTTAACAAAACACTTTATCCCTTGCTTTTTGTCGGCAATTTGTTACCGGAGATGTTTTTGAACACAGTTTTCCATCTTGTGCCCAATTAAGAAAGTTTACAACTGCGTAATTGCATGTGAAAAATAAAAACAATTACTTTTGCGCTCTTAGTCCTGTAAAATAGTTTTAATTTGTAAATAAACATTTCATGAAACGCATTTTAATCACTTCCCTGTACGCATTTTCTATCATTTCTTCCTACTCGCACGATTACGAATTACTGTATAAAATAACCGACGGCGAATTTCGCCCGGCAAAATATGATATCCCCCGCTCGATGAACGACGGAGAACATTATACGCTACTGGTCGAAAATAAATACATCCTGAAATACAGCTACAAAACAGGTCAGGTTGTCGACACCGTTCTGGACATTGCACATTTGCGAGACGAATCGCCGATGAAAACCGTTCTGGGATACGAGTTTTGTCCCGAAGAAAAGCGGATACTTGTGTATGAAAATGCCGTTTACCGCTACAGAAGGAGTTTTACGGCCGATTATTATGTTTTTGAAATAGCCCGAAACGAGCTGACACCACTGTCGGAATATGGTGCGCAGGAAGCGCCGCTTTTCTCTCCCGACGGCAGATACATTGCCTTTGCAAGGGAAAACAACCTGTATCTGAAAAAAATGGACTTCGGAACCGAAAGCGCTATCACAAAAGACGGTGAAGCCGGAAAAACAATCAACGGCATCGCCGATTGGGTGTATGAGGAAGAATTCGGTCAGGTGCGTTATTTTGCATGGAGTCCCGACAGCAAAATGCTCGCTTATGTGAAATTCGACGAAAGCGATGTAAAAGAATTTACCATGCCGATGTACCTGACACCAAAACCCGAAACAGACGAAGAAGTGACACTCTACCCCAACAGTTCAAAGATCAAATACCCGAAAGCAGGCGAAAATAATTCGATTGTGAGCGTATGTGTGTATGACGACTACTACAAGTCGACGAAAACGATGAAGCTGGACGACAGCAAGCATACCGATTTTTATATTCCGCGCATCAAATGGACAAATTCGGAAGAACAATTGGCGGTATTCCGTCTCAACCGGAATCAGAACCGGTTGGAAATGTTTCTCTCGAATCCCAAAAGCACTTTGTCGAAACTCATCCTGACGGAGGAAGACAATCATTATGTCGACTACAGCAACATCGACAAGCTGCAATTCATCGACAAAAAAAATACATTCATCACCCTAAGCGAACGCGACGGATACCGACACGTGTATCAATATGGTACGAATGGGAATTTGATGAAACAATTGACCAAAGGAAACTGGGATGTAACAGACGTCTATGGCTACGATACGAAAAACGACATACTCTATTACCAGTCGGCCGAAACATCCCCTTTAAGAAGAGACATTTATTCGGTCAACAAAAAAGGCAAAAAAACACGTCTGACAAACGGTTCGGGAACGCATATCGCCTATTTCAATAAAACATTGAGCTGTTTTATCGACAATTTTTCGAAACTCGAAACACCCAATAAGTTGAGTTTATATGATGCAAACGGCAAACAAATCAGAGTGATTGAAGAAAACACGGCTCTTTTACAGAAATTCAACGAATTGCAACTCCCGAAAAAAGAGTTTTTCTCTTTCACCACCTCCGAAAACATCGAACTGAACGGTTGGGTTGTAAAGCCCGAACATCTTGAAACAGACAAAAAATACCCTTTGCTGTTGGTACAATACAGCGGCCCCGATTCGCAGGAAGTAAGAGACAGATGGAACGTAGGATGGGAATACTATTTGGCTGAAAACGGCTATGTGGTCGCCTGCATCGACGGTCGGGGGACGGCTGCACGCGGCAGCGAGTTCAGAAAATGCACCTGCCGACAGTTGGGCATTTTGGAAACAAAAGACCAGATAGCAGCCGCCGAATATTTTGCCCGACAATCGTATATCGACGAAAGCCGGATAGGTATCTGGGGCTGGAGTTTCGGGGGATTTATGACACTCATGGCGTTGAGTTCGGACAGCATTTTTAGGGCAGGCATCGCGGTGGCGCCCGTAACCGACTGGCGATTCTACAACACAGCATACACTGAACGCTTTATGCGTCGTCCGCAGGAAAATTTTAAGGGCTATGAAAACAGTTCCCCCTTGTTGAACGTCAACAACCTGAACGGAAACCTGCTTATCATACACGGTACGGCCGACGACAATGTGCATGTACAAAACACAATGACGTATATCCAACGACTTGTGGAAGCCGATAAACAGTTCGAAATGCAACTCTATACCGACAAAAATCACAGCATTTTAGGAAAACAGACAAGAAGACATCTCTACAGAAGAATGAGCGATTTCCTGTTCAAAAACCTGTAGATACATCTGTTTTTTGTTCGCCTTTTTCGCAAATACATACCAAAATGATTGTATTTTAACAAAAAAACAAGGTAATATTCCCGGAATTAGAGAATAACCGTGCATTTTTAAAAATAAAATCGTACTTTTGGTTGCTTTTTTAAAGCGATTCTTTCATCAATCAAACTAATTTTTTAATACCTTATTTTATGAGTCAAAAAAAGAGTTATACACTGTCGATCATTATGATGATTGCCTTGTTTGCGATGATTTCATTTGTCACAAATCTTGCGGCTCCCATCGGAGTCATTTGGAGCAATAAATTTGAAGGTTCCAACTTCTTAGGAATGTTGGGTAACCTCATGAACTTTGCCGCCTACCTGTTTATGGGGATTCCCGCAGGGAAATTGTTAACAAAAATCGGTTACAAAAAAACAGCCCTTACAGCAATTTCCGTAGGATTTGCCGGTGTTTTCATTCAGTATCTATCAGGCGTTGTTTCAGCCGAAACAACACTGGCTACACTTCCTGTCAATTTCATTGTCTATTTGCTGGGAGCATTTATTGCAGGCTTCTCTGTTTGCATGTTAAACACAGTGGTCAACCCGATGTTGAACCTGCTCGGAGGCGGAGGAAACAAAGGAAACCAACTTATTCAAATCGGAGGCACGTTCAACTCACTGGCGGGAACGTTAACCCCATTGCTGGTTGGCGCTTTGATTGGCACCGTGACAAAAAATACGGCGATTTCGGATGTGAATCCGGTATTGATCATCGCCTTAGGCGTATTTGCCGTCGCCTTCGTCGTACTCGCTTTAGTGAAAATTGAAGAACCCGAATCAAGCGCAAAAGGAAAAGACGCCGTTTTTGAACGATCTCCATGGGCTTTCCGTCACTTTGTTTTGGGCGCCGTCGGCATTTTTGTATACGTCGGCGTAGAAGTCGGTATTCCCGGCATACTGAACTTTTTCCTGTCGAATGTTTCGGACAAAGGCGCCGGACTCGACCCTGCCGTCGCACCCAAAATCGGAGGCTTTGTGGCAGGCACATATTGGTTTCTGATGCTGATCGGACGTTTCACCGGAAGCATCGTAGGAAAGAAAATATCGAGCAAAACGATGCTGACATCGGTTTCAGCCTTGGGAATCTTGCTCGTACTGATTGCCATCTTTTTGCCGAAAACAGTATCGACGGTGATGCCTGTATTCACAGGTTCTTCTTTTGCGATGACACAAGTTCCCCTAAGCGCGTTACTCCTCGTTCTTTGCGGACTTTGCACTTCCATTATGTGGGGAGGTATTTTTAATCTGGCAGTAGAAGGTCTGGGAAAATACACAGCAGCGGCCTCCGGCATCTTTATGATGATGGTGGTAGGTGGCGGTATTCTTCCGCTCATACAAAGCTGGGTCGCCGACTTGACCACCTACATGACAAGCTACTGGATCATCATTGCAGGATTGGCCTATTTACTTTTCTATGCGCTGGTCGGAAGCAAAAACGTGAACAAAGACATCAAAACAAACTGATTACGGAAATTAAATATACAATTGCAATATCATGAAAAAACCTTATGTAGTAGGAATGGACATCGGCGGGACAAATACCGATTTCGGCATTGTCGACGCCAGGGGAAACGTACTCGTCAAAAGTAAAATCAGAACAGACAAGCACATCGACATCAATCGATACATCGACGATCTACACGGAGAATTGATGAGATTGATTGAACAAGTCGGCGGCATCGAGAAAATACGGGGAATAGGCGTCGGCGCTCCCAATGGGAATTATTATAACGGAAACATCGAATTTGCTCCCAATCTGCTCTGGAAAGGAATCGTACCACTGGCCAAGCTGATGTCGGCAAAATTCGGCGTACCGGTTGCACTAACAAACGATGCGAACGCGGCAGCCATTGGTGAAATGACCTACGGCGCGGCACGCGGCATGAAAAACTTCATCGTCATCACACTCGGCACAGGCGTTGGCAGCGGCATTGTGATCGACGGAAAAGTGGTCTATGGCCACGACGGTTTCGCCGGAGAATTGGGACACACCATTTCGGTAAGAAATAACGGAAGAATGTGCGGATGCGGACGCACAGGCTGCTTGGAAACCTATGCTTCGGCAACAGGAGTAGCACGTTCGGCCCGTGAAATCCTCGAAACGACAGACAAACCAAGTCTGCTGAGAAACGCAGCCGCATCGAGCATCACATCGAAAGACGTCTATGAAAAAGCCATTCAAGGCGACGAAGTAGCAAAAGAAATTTTCCAATATACCGGAAAAATATTAGGCGAAGCCCTGGCCGACTTTGTCGCATTCAGTTCGCCGGAAGCAATCATTCTTTTCGGCGGCCTGACAAGAGCCGGCAACCTCATCAAGGATCCGATAAAAGAACACTTGGAGAAAAACCTGCTCAAACTCTGGCAAGGAAAAATCAAACTGCTCACATCTGAACTGCGAGAATCCGACGCAGCGGTTCTCGGAGCAAGTGCGCTTGCTTGGGAAGTATAATCAAAGCGTCGGAACAGCAAATCGGGCAGGAAGGAAACGAAACCGTTTTCTTCCTGCTTTCTTTTTTTGAACCACAGGCGATCCGTAATAAAAGAACACCGTTTCTAAGTCCGCGCCGGCGAACCGATTCGCCGCAGACAAAATCGACAGTCGAAAGCCGGTGTCAGAAAAAGGCATTAGGGGATAAGAAGCAAAAAGTAAAAAATCCGTACCTTTACGCCCTTTATTAAATAAGATATTCGTTCGATTTTTTAGATTAACATTATGAGAAAAAAAGCATTGTTGATGATTCTCGACGGCTGGGGAATCGGTAATAAAAGCCACGCCGATGTGATTTATAATACACCGACTCCTTACTGGGATTCGTTACTGAAAAACTATCCGCACGCACAGCTACAAGCTTCGGGCGAAAATGTGGGATTGCCCGACGGACAAATGGGCAATTCGGAAGTGGGACATTTGAATATCGGCGCAGGACGTATTGTGTATCAGGATTTGGTGAAGATAAACATTGCCTGCCGGGATAACAGTATCCTGCAAAACCCCGAGATCGTCAATGCCTTTTCGTATGCCCGCGACAATCACAAAAAGATTCATTTCATGGGACTGGTGTCCGACGGAGGCGTACATAGTTCGCTGAATCACTTGTTTAAACTCTGTGATATAGCCCGAGAATACGGATTGGATGAAACATACATTCACTGCTTCATGGACGGACGCGATACCGACCCCAAAAGCGGAAAGATATTTATTGAACAGTTGCAAAACCACACGGAAAAGTCCGCCGGCAAAATAGCATCGATCGTCGGACGCTATTATGCAATGGACAGGGACAAGCGATGGGAACGGGTGAAAGAAGCATACGATTTGATTGTAAACGGAAAAGGAACGCCCGCCGACGATTTGTCGAAAGCGATGCAAGATTCGTACGACGCCGGTGTGACGGATGAATTTATCAAACCGATTGTTGCGGTAGATCACAACGGCTGTCCGGTGGCCGTTATTGAAGAAAATGATGTCGTGGTATTTTTCAATTACCGCAACGACAGGGCAAAAGAATTGACAATCGTACTGACACAACAAGATATGCCTGAGTTCGGTATGAAGACCATCCCGTTGCAGTACTACTGCATGACGCCTTATGATTCCTCTTTCAAAGGCCTGCATGTGCTGTTCGACAAGGAAAATGTACGGAATACGTTGGGCGAATACATTTCGTCGCTTGGCTTCAAACAGTTGAGAATCGCCGAAACGGAAAAGTTTGCACATGTGACATTCTTCTTTTCCGGCGGACGTGAGACCGAATTTGAAGGCGAAGAACGTATTCTGATACCGTCGCCCAAAGTGGCAACATACGACCTGAAACCCGAAATGAGTGCGCCCGAAGTCGCCGAAGCGCTTGTCGATGCGCTGAATAAGCAGCAATACGATTTTATTGCGCTGAATTTCGCCAATGGCGACATGGTCGGGCATACAGGTGTTTATCCCGCAATAGAGCAGGCTGTAAAGACAATCGACCGGTGTGTGGAAAAGGTGGTAGAATCGGCTATCGTAAATGATTACGAAGTTGTTATCATTGCCGATCACGGGAACGCCGATCATGCCGAAAATGCCGACGGATCACCCAATACGGCTCATTCATTGAATCCCGTGCCGTTTATATACATCTCCGAAAACAAAGGCGCAACGGTCGAAAACGGCATTTTGGCCGACGTAGCGCCATCCATCTGTCACATTATGGGAATCCCCATTCCGGCGGAAATGACAGGGAACTGTTTGATCGGATGAGATGTATTGTTAGCTATTTTTTATCAGGCTCATAAATTCTTCGCGGGTTTTTTGTTCCCTGAAGACGCCGGTGAAGTCCGACGTAGTGGTAATCGAATGTTGTTTTTGAACGCCCCGCATCTGCATACACAGGTGCTGGGCTTCGACGATCACCATCACGCCCATCGGATTCAGCGTACGTTGGATACATTCTTTTATCTGAGTAGTCATGCGTTCCTGCACCTGCAGGCGATGAGCGAAGACGTCAACAACACGTGCGATCTTGCTCAATCCGGTTATTTTTTTGTTAGGAATGTAGCCCACATGCGCCTTACCAAAAAAAGGGAGTATATGATGTTCGCACATAGAATAGAAGTCGATGTCTTTGACAACGACCATCTGACGATAGTTTTCCGTAAACATGGCCGAACGGAGTATATTTTCGGGGTCTTGCCCGTATCCCTGAGTGAGAAACTGCATGGCACGCGCCACCCGTATCGGTGTTTTGAGTAATCCTTCACGTTCGACGTTTTCTCCTAAAAGTTTGATTATTTCTTGATAATGAAAGGCAATGTCGCGTGTCTTTATTTCATCAAAGGGGACAGCGTTGTTGATGTTGAAATCCATTCTTATTTATCTGATTTGACTTGCGTTGATTTGTTCCATCACCGGATAGGTATCGTTTTTCAGTGCGGGAAACATTTTTATCAGTTCTGCCTGAAACCTCCGTGCATCTCCCATGGTAAAAAAATCGCCAACACGCACTTTCCAAAACGGCGAACTGTAGCTGACATACACATCATGTTCCGGAAATTTTTCACGAATTTGTCTTTCAATATTATAGGCGTTTGTTTTAGCTTCGCGTTGCACATTGCTCGAAAACACCTGTACCCTGTAAACTTGGACAATCGCATTTTTGTTTACTATGCGTTTTTCCATCATTACATCTTCCATCCGTTTATCCTGAAAAACACGTATATAAGCATTTGTTGACGAGTCGGGAGTCTCAATTAGCTCTAAGGTTTCGCTTTTGGCAGTCGGCGGCTCTTGGGCCGATGCGACCGAAGTGCAAAACAGCAGGCCGACGATGATAAAACTTAAATGTCTCATATTCTATTTTTGTGCAAAGGTATTAAAATCTTATTTTATTTCAATCGAATATACTATTATTCGCTTTTTTGCCCTGCCCGACGCCGTAAGATGCAGGCGCCGTTTTTACATTTCCACAATCGAATTTTACATTTCCACAATCGAAAGAGTTAGAGAGGGATATTTAGGGGGGGGAGTCTCCCGCTACAGCCGCCTGCGGTCTTCCTTGAACAAAGAGAAAGAGAAAGAGAATTAGGGGGGGGGAAGTCTCCCCCTCGCGTCAGCCCGCCTGCGGCGGTCTTTCGCTACCCCCTCTGCGGGGCTCTGCCCCGCAACGCCCCGTAAGACAGTGATTAAATAGTGATTAGTCCCCCTCTATATTTTGTCAAGTGCAAAAAAGGAATAACTTTCGGCGCAGCCATGCAAATACTATTCATAGCAGATAGTTACAGGGTAGTTATATGAAAGCGTTTATTAAACCAACATATATAGCGGTAAGTCGGATGGCCTTGCAGCAGGACTTGCATCCTTCCCCGAGGACTAAATCCGACTTGCAGCAGGACTTGCAACCTTCCCCGAGGACTAAATCTGACATGCAGTAGGACTTGCAACCTTCCCCGAGGACTAAATCCGACTTGCAGCAGGACTTGCACCCTTCCACGAGGACTAAATCCGACTTGCAGCAGGACTTGCACCCTTCCCCGAGGACTAAATCCGACTTGCAGCAGGACTTGTACCCTTCCTCGAGGACTAAATCCGACTTGCAGCAGGACTTACATCCTTTCCCAAAGACTACTATTAGTGATTAGTCCCCCTCTATATTTTGTCAAGTGCAAAAAAAAGAATAACTCTCGGCGCAGCCATGCAACTACTATTCATAGCAGATAGTTACAGGGTAGTTATATGAAAGTGATTAGTCCCCCTCTATATTTTGTCAAGTACAAAAAAGGAATAACTTTCGGCGCAGCCTTGCAAATACTATTCATAGCAGATAGTTACAGGGTAGTTATATGAAAGTGATTAGTGATTAGTGATTAGTGATTAGTGATTAGCAAGTTCGCCATGTTTAACAATTAATCATTAATCACTAATCACTAAACACTAATCACTATCTTCGGGGCGTTGCGGGGCGGAGCCCCGCAGAGGGGGTAGCGGAAGACCGCGTAGCGGGCTGTAGCGAGGGGGAGACTTCCCCCCCCCCTAATTCTCTTTCTCTTTCTCTTGATCTTTCCGGAAGGAAGACGACAAGGGCAGATAGTGCTATGCCTTAACCGAATGATATTGCCCGTTACGGACTTGTACCGTCGAGGCCGGTGGTCATGCGCGGTATACCAAAAAAAACCGCTGAAAGATTAGTACCTTTCAACGGCTTCTCTCGTATACGAGCCTTTAAATTATAGTTACTACATTTCCCATTGCTCCATTGCGTCCATCAAATCGTCAAATGTCTTGATTTTTGAACGTGCCTGTACGCTGCTGATTTGTTCTTCAACTGCTTTGTCGTAGGCTTCGGCGGGAATGTCGCGGATAACACCTACGGCTATCGGTTTGTCGGGTCCTTCCATCATCGCTAATTTGAGGTGTAAGGTGGGGTCTTCTGTGTCGACTCTGTGTATCGGTATGTCGCTCTCGGTGATGCCTCCTTCTCCTATCGTTACAACTTTCAAATCTAATCCGTCCAACACCAGTCCTTTGTTACGTTCCGAGCCGAAAATCATCGGTTTGCCGTCTTCCAGTAAAATGGTACGGTCGGCACGTGTGGCTTTGTCCGATATCCAGTTGTGTGCGCCGTTGTTGAAAATGATGCAGTTGACAAGACATTCGATAATGGATGTTCCTTTGTGTTTTGCCGCTGCAATCATGACATGTTGATTGGTTTTCAGGTCGACGTCGAGCGTCCGGGCAAAGAAAGTACCGCGTGAACCGATGGTTAATTCCGCCGGACGAAAGGGACGCTCTACGGTACCAAAAGGTGAGGATTTCGTTACAAAACCTTTCTTGGTCGTGGGCGAATATTGTCCTTTTGTCAATCCGTAGATCTGATTGTTGAAGAGTAATACGTTGATGTCGACGTTGCGACGGACGCTGTGGATGAAGTGATTGCCGCCAATGGCCAGACAGTCGCCGTCGCCGGTTATCTGCCAAACTTGTAGCCGCGGATTGGCTATTTTTACACCTGTTGCAATGGCGGCTCCGCGTCCGTGAATGGTGTGAAAACCATAGCTGCTCATGTAGTAGGGCAGACGGGAGGAGCATCCGATGCCGGAAATAACGGCTGTTTCGTGCGGTTCGATACCGATTTCGGCCATCGCTTTTTGTAAGACATTTACGATCGCATGGTCGCCGCAACCGGGACACCAGCGAACGTATTGGTCGCTTTTGAAATCTTTGGGAGTGAACTGTTTTATATTTGTGGATTCCATAACTTTTCGTGGTTTTTAGCGTAAAGTGTCAAAATGTTCTACTAATTCGGATACGGTGAACGGCTGTCCCTGTACTTTGTTGTATTGCAAAAATGTGACTCCCGTTACCTTTGAACGCAGGAATGAGGCAAACTGACCGCTGTTTAATTCGCATACGATCGCTTTTTTGTATCGGCGGATGAGCGCTGCCGCATTTTTCGGAAGCGGATTGATGTAGTTGAAATGCAGTAGTCCGAATTTGTTTCCTTTTTGATTCATTTCGGCAACTGCGGCTTTTAGGTGGCCGTAGGTCCCGCCCCAACCGATGACTAAGATGTCGGCGTTTTCGTTTCCTTCTACTTTGGCTTCGGGAATCACTTGACTGATGTAGCTGATTTTTTCTTCACGCATGTCTACCATTTTCTGATGGTTGACCGGGTCGGTCGAAATGCTGCCTGTGTAATAGTCTTTTTCCAAGCCTCCGTTGCGGTGCATAAAACCTTCCATGCCGGGGAAACTCCAGTAACGAGCCTTTGTGGTGTTGTTGCGTGCAACGACTTTACATCCTTCCATCCCTGCTTTTACGGTGTGAGGATGGATTTCCGGCAAGTCGGCCGATTTGGGTAGCTTCCAGAGAGAGGAACCGTTGCCGATGAAGGCGTCGGTGAGCAAAATGACGGGGGTTGTGTGTTCCAACGCTATTTTTGAGGCCATGTATGCGTAGTGGAAACAGTCGTGGGGCGTGCTTGCTGCTATTACTGCGACGGGACTCTCACCGTTGCGACCGTATAGTGCTTGCAGCAGGTCGGTTTGTTCTGTTTTTGTTGGCATACCGGTTGAGGGGCCGCTGCGTTGTACGTCGATGATGACTAAGGGCAGTTCGGCCATTACTGCTAATCCGATGGCTTCCGATTTTAAGGCTAATCCGGGTCCTGAGGTATTGGTTGCCGCCAGCGAACCGGCAAATGCTGCTCCGATTGCGGTGGTGATGCCGGCAATTTCGTCTTCGGCCTGCACCACTTTTACGCCTAAGTCCTTCCGTTGTGCCAGTTCTTGCATGATGTCGGTGGCGGGTGTAATGGGGTAGCTGCCGAGGAATAAGGGTAATCCTGCTTTTTCGGCGGCGGCAATCAGGCCGTAGGCGGCAGCTTTGTTGCCCGAAATGCTTGTGTATTTTCCTTTCGGGACGTCGGTCGATTTTTCGATCACGACGGTTGAGATCGAAAGGTCGACGTTGTTTCCGTAGTTGTAACCGTCGGTCAGGACTTTGATGTTTGCATGGAGAATGTCGGGTTTTTTGCCGAATTTGTTTTCAAGAAAGTGAATAGCCCTGTCGACGGGACGGTTGAATAGCCAGCAAACTAGTCCTAACGCAAACATGTTCTTGCTGCGGACGACCGCTTTGTTGTCGAGATGAAGGTTTTCTAAGGCTTTTTTTGTCAGTGATGTCAGGGCGACGGGCAGCAGTTGAACGGTGTCGGAAAGACCCGATTCTTCAAACGGATTGTCGGTTTCGAATTGTGCTTTTCTCAGATCCGATTCGCGAAAGGAGTCGGTGTCGAAAATGATGACGCCCATCTTTTTTACGCCTTTGGCATTGACTTTTAATGCTGCGGGGTTCATCGCTACCAGTACGTCGGCGTCGTCGCCCGGTGTGTAGATGCGACCTGCTCCCAAATGAACCTGAAATCCGGATACGCCGCCGACGGTTCCCTGCGGCGCACGAATTTCGGCCGGAAAGTCGGGAAAGGTCGATATTTCGTTTCCTAAGATGGCCGAAAGATTGGAAAACAGTGTTCCGGTCAGTTGCATGCCGTCTCCCGAATCGCCGGAAAAACGGACGACAACCTGTCCCATTTCTTTCAATTTTGTTTGTTCCATGTTGTTTTTATTAAGATTGATGCTGTAATTGATGTTTACTTTACATTGTGTTTGTCGCCGTCGGTCGATAACGGGTTGATCGGTGACGGCGACGAAATCGGTGCAAAAGTAATATTCTTGCCTTAAAATTAGTCATAAATCAAAATTCGACATTGTTCGGTGTGCGGGGAAACGGAATTACGTCGCGGATGTTTGACATTCCGGTTACAAACTGGAGGAAGCGGTCGAGACCGAGTCCGAAACCGCTGTGGGGCACGGAACCGAATCGACGTGTTTCCAGGTACCACCACATTTCTTTTTCGGGGATACCCAGTTCTTTCATTCTGTTGAGCAGTTTGTCGTAATTTTCTTCTCGCTGGGAGCCGCCGATGATTTCGCCGATTTGCGGAAAAAGGACATCCATTGCCCGAACGGTTTTTCCGTCCGGATTTTGTTTCATATAGAATGCTTTTATTTCTTTCGGGTAGTCGGTGATGATGATGGGTTGTCGGAAGTATTTTTCGACGAGAAAACGTTCGTGTTCGCTTTGGAGGTCGTCTCCGTATTGGATTTGGTATTTGAATTGTTCTTTGTCGCTCGGTTCCAAGTCTTGAAGAATTTCGATGGCATCGTCGTAGGTCAGTCGCATGAACTCGAATCGCTGTACATAGTCGAGTTTTCGGAGCAGTTCCATACTGCGTTCTTCCGGTTTTTTATTTTTTTCTTCCTCCCCTTGTCTTCTGCTCAGGAATTTGAGTTCTTCCATACAAGTGCTCATTGTGTAGTTGAGGAGGTATCGGAGGAATTCTTCCGCCAGGTTCATATTATCTTTCAGGTCGTAGAAAGCCATTTCGGGTTCGACCATCCAGAATTCGGCCAGGTGCCGGGAGGTGTTTGACTTTTCGGCCCTGAAGGTTGGCCCGAAGGTATAGATGTCGGACAGTCCCATCGCCGCCAGTTCGCCTTCGAGTTGTCCCGAGACGGTCAGGTTGGTCGATTTGCCGAAGAAGTCGCGTCGATAGTCGATTTGTCCCTGACTGTTTCGCGGTGGGTTTTCGAGGTTCAGCGTCGTGACGCGAAAGGTTTCTCCTGCGCCTTCGGCGTCCGAGGCGGTGATGATGGGTGTATGAATGTTGACGAAGCCTTTTGAGGTAAAAAAGCTGTGGATGCCATACGTCACCGCATGTCGGATTCGGGCGATGGCGCCGAATGTATTTGTCCTGAAGCGTAGATGGGCGATTTCTCGCAGAAATTCGAGCGAATGTCTTTTGGGTTGAAGGGGATAGCGAACAGGGTCGCAATCGCCGACGATTTCGATACTTTTGGCGACCAGGTCTGCATTTTGTTCGCAGCCCATCGATTCTACAATTTTGCCGGTGACGGACAGGGCGGCGCCGGTTGTTACCCTGCGGAGTAATGCCTCGTCAAACTGGGTTCTGTCGACCACAATCTGTAGACTGTGCATGGTCGAACCGTCGTTCAACAGGATAAAAGTCACCTGTTTGTTTCCGCGCGATGTACGTACCCATCCTTTTACGTTCACTTCAAAACCGAAAGTCCGTGCCCTGAAGATGTCTATAATTTTTGTTCTTTTCATAAATAGTGCGATAATTTTAAAATTAAGTGCGCAAAAGTACGAATTATAATCGACAAGCAATGGCAATAACAGTTAGAAGTTTTGGGGCGGATGAGGTTTTGCCGAATTTGTGGCTTCATGCTCGTTTTCAGGAGCGTGCAAGGCGTTGTTTTTCGACGGGCAACGGTCGACAGGCGCAAAAGGTTCTGTCAAAAAACACGCAAAAAAAAACGCGCTGACGCACCCTGCTAATATTTTTGTCCGTATATTTGGATCATCCAAACTATTTTTATACTTTTGTCCCCGCAACTTGAAACACAAGATGACAACCGTTTATTCGATTTGATCTTCCGTTGAACGGATGAACGGACAAGGTTCCGTAAACGAAAATATTAATTTCTAAATTCATATAAAAGTAGACTGTTATGATCGACTACGTATTAGAAAACAATCCTCTTACCAAAGAGAATAACAATGACCGCCGGGCACGTGTGGTGAATCAACATTCTTATACGGAAAATGATTTGGCGGATGCCATCGTGCAACGTAACATGGGTATCAGCCGGCCCGAAGCGCTGGCTATGCTGCAAGCAGCAGCGGAAATACAGTTGGAATGGATCCGGGCGGGTCATTCGGTCAACATGCAGCTTGCGCACTATCATCCGACCATACCGGGCGTATACGGAGAAGGCGAACTTCCGAAAGAAGCCGTTGTCCGGGTTACGCCGTCGAAAAAGGTGACCGAAGCAGCCAAGAAGATAACCTTGCGACATGTCGAAGCGGTCAACCCGATAAGCATTGACTTTGTGCACGATGTGAAAAGCGATACCACCAACGATAAGGTAACAAGCGGCGGTACGGTGAAAATTAGCGGTCACAATGTGAGAATCGCAGGTACGGAACCAACGGTTGGCGTTCGGTTCATCGACACGGAAGACCCGGGAATAGTCTATGACGTGCCGAAAGTAGACATTATTGTCAACAACCGGTCGGAACTGATGGTTATTGCTCCGCAGATGGTATCGGGCAAAACAGTGACCATTAAAATTACCACACAATACTCCGGCTCAAAACTATTAAAAGATCCCCGTTCAACCACACTTAATAAAGAAATAACAGTTGTTTGACGGCTGTTATGTATACTACTTGTAATTGCCTGGGGATGCAAGAAATTGCATCCCCTTTGCTTTTCCATCCACCCTGTTTAGTGTTTCCACATCACAATTATCGTTCTATTCATCTCGCCATTATTGGGACATACACTTGTCCATTCCAATAGCACGCATCATATCCTTACCAGGGCACGCATCGTTCCATTACTAGGGCACGCATCGTTCCATTACTAGGGCACGCATCGTTCCATTACTAGGGCACACATCGTTCCATTACTAGGACACGCATCGTGCCTTTAGAATGGAACACATCGTGCCTTTAGAATGGCACGCATCGTGCCTTTAGAATGGCACGCATCGTTCCATTACTAGGGCACGCATCGTGACATTAGAATGGAATGTACCCGACCATTGACGGGCGA
>JAIRTG010000036.1 GCA_031255055.1 Prevotellaceae bacterium | reverse complement strand
CAGTAACAGACCCGGTGGCCGTTACTTTTTCCGAATCATTTTTGAGGTCGTCTTCCCGCTCATCACTCACAACGCCATCCGATGGTTGTTGCACATTCAAATCGGTTTCATTACCTTTGCCCTCCGAAAGAAGTTTGCTTTGCGACAATGGCGCTCCGGGACTTTCAGACGGGTTTATTTTTGACTGTCCTATTGAAACGTCGGCAGTTTCGCCCGAAAGCTGCGTCCGGTGGGTGCCGCCGAACCATAGCAACTCTTTTTTACGAATATATTTGTTATTAAATACGCCGCCTGAATTTACCTCATAATATCCGCTGCTTGGCGATAGTTCAATAAACAGCACGCTTCCTTTCTCCCCTATTTTGACAAGCAAAAACGTTTCCTGCGCGTTTCCGTTTTCATCAATATAGAGATTGCCCGCCCTCACCTCATCATAATTCTTTGAAACGTCCTCCACAAACTCCTTCACGGAACTATAACCGTTTTGTCTTAGCTGCTCTATCCTATGTCCGATATGTTCCTCTCCGTACTGTCCGTTCCCCTCCGACAACTTTACAGGGGCCGCAACATTCGTCCCCATAGCCGCAGCCTGCTCCTCATCAATCACACCGAACACCGTACTGCCGTCGCTCGCCTTTACGAAAGGAATTCCCCTGTCATCCGATTCGACAAAATCACGCGCACTGCCCCTCGTTTCCAACGAGGGGCGTATGGGTAGGTCGTTTACAAACGACATCCCCCCTCTCTCTCTTGCTGTGAGGCCATTGTCTTTCCGAGGGGCAAAGTCTTCTTCGGAGAGCTGTTGCGTTTTTGAATCATTTGCACTATCTTTGTCGTCAGAAATCAAATCCGGAGCCGTTTTGGACGTTAGAGCCTCAGACGAATTTTCGGGCATTGGCTCGCCGGTGAGTTTTCTTTTATACATCGTAGTCATGGATAATTCTTTTCGCCCCACCCGAACCTCTTCAACATAATAGGTGATTCCGTCCTCAAATGTCTTTGAATACTTAATAATATCCTGCCCCCTTTTATTTTTATCAAATTCAATACTTTCGTAACTTTCAATAATATGCGGTATAAGTTCAAAGTCTGAATCCGACAGTGCTATTTGTCCTCTTGACTCTTCTCTGTTTTTGTTTCCATGCTGCTTTAAGGAATGAGCTACTGAAAAATTATCAATTGTATGTACATAATTTTCGTCAACATTAATACCTGCTTTATGTAAGTCTTCGACAAGTTCCGGCGATACGGGAGCTATTACTCGTTTTACAAGTTTACGGCCATTATTTTTCGCCTCTTCGATTAAATTGCCCATGTCTCCTTTATAATACGAAAACGATTCTTCTTGTACGCTTTGAGGTCTTACTCTGCGAAGCGTCGGGACGGGAACGTATATATTCCCGGCTTTAAACTCAATCAAATCCGGCGATATTCCCTCCTTTTCAAAAATAGGCGCGAGGAAGTCCTTTACCTTGTTAAATTCGGCTTGTGTCGGTCGGATGTCAACGAAATTCGGATCGCTCATGTCTACTTCGATAGGAAGCTCATTAACCCTGCTTGCATTACTCAG
The DNA here is from genome assembly GCA_031255055.1 of Prevotellaceae bacterium. Taxonomy (GTDB): domain Bacteria; phylum Bacteroidota; class Bacteroidia; order Bacteroidales; family Paludibacteraceae; genus JAIRTG01. The sequence goes on along the minus strand of JAIRTG010000036.1, from coordinate 1,677 downwards.
CGGCAATCCCACCGTCTCGATGTTGCCGTCTTCATCCTTCACGTATTCATATCCGTGACTTGTTTGCGTGAGCCAAAATTTAAGTCCGTCTAAGGAGATATTTTTATTTTCGGTAAGCGTATGATTCGCCGGCAATAGCGTTTGCAATTCCGAAAGCATAAAAGAAGTCAATCCTTTTTTCGGATTTCTAATTTCCATTTTCGACGTAAAGCTATTGACCGGATTTCCATTTTTGTCATACACCCTCATGTATGCAATAAAATCATTATCGCCGACCGCGGCTATAATGATATTTGGAACGCCGTTTTCATCTTCGTAAACGGCAAAATTCACTCCGTTTTTTTTGTATCCTTTCTGCCGTTTGCCTTTGTGGTTTTCATCAAACGGATTTTCTTCACCCAAAAGCGTTTCGTCTACCGGTTCGACTTCTTCGGAGAACTGTTGTGCATTTAAATTATTTTCTCCACCTTTGTCCTCCGAAACCTTGTCGGAGGAGAGAGCAGTGTCATCTTCTCCCGGCTTTTCCGATATAGCAGTGTCTGTCGTCTTGCTATTAGGCGGCGTTTCTTTTTCAACGGAATTGTCATCTTCCGAGAGAGACCGCAGGTGTATCGGCTGCACCTGCATACGCCCGACGCCCGTCTCCACGGTATACAAGCCCGTACGTTCATCACGCCCGAGCACAACGCCCTCCGTAACACCGAAACCCGAATCAAACCGCACCCTGTCGCCCGGCTCATACACCGCAGCCTCATCATTATCTTTCTCCTGCGTAAGAACATCCCTTGTCAGCGACTGTGCATTAGTCACCGCCTCCTCGCGAGGCACAACGCCGACAATATCGGAGATATTCCCGGTCGAAACAACGCGCATTTCTCCCGCCTTATCCCTGTAGAAAACGCGGCTTTCGGACTCCTCATAATTGATACTTCCGTCCTCATTTTGCACAACAGCGCCGCTCAGGATATAAACCGGCTCATCCTCGCCAATCAGCTTCGCCGTCACAACGGCATCCATCGACGTATTAACCAAACGCTCCACACCCTCGGCCGCATCATCCTGCGCCTTCGCAACAACCTCCTCAAAAGCCTTTTCGTATGAATTATACAGATTCCCTTTCAGCAGATAATCGGTCATCACCGTTTTTTGGTAATCAGTCAACGTTTTTGTCTCCATCATATCGAGAATCAGCTCTTGTTGATCCTCCGGCGAAAGTTGAAGGATTGCTTCTTTCGACCCCAACAGATCCGACTTTGCAAAAGCGGCATCGAACAGACGGCTCGACCTGTCAAAGCCCGCCTTCAGTATCCGCTTCTCGCTCGCCGTCAGATTCGCCAGCAGGTCACCTTCCAGGCTCTCCTTCCGAAAATCCTGTGCAAAATCCCTGAACTCCTGCCATCCCACAGTATGCGTCTCCTTCACATCACCCCTGTCAATATCCCTTATCGCGCCATCTTTCCCCAGCACCGACAGGCGATCACCCTTCGCATCGGCAACGCCAAGAACCTCCACAACCTCACTGCCCGTATCCGCAAGCGTAACAGAGCCTTGCTCTCGTCTCCGCCTGTTCTGCGCATAATTATTCACCAGACCGCTACCCCCACCTAAAATAGCGCCCATAAACGCGCCGCCTTTCGCACCTTCCACGCCGGACAGCACTATCTCGCTCAGCGTCGG
>JAIRTG010000004.1 GCA_031255055.1 Prevotellaceae bacterium | reverse complement strand
TAAGGGGTTTTACCCCTTAAACCCCACTTACTTTTTTGTCTTGACACAAAAAAGTAAGCAAAAAAAGTCAAGACTGCGCCCGCTTCGTGCGAAAAATTGGTCGCTCCGCCGGCTAAAATCATCAAACTCGCGCCTGCGGCGCTCAAACAGAGATGATTTTTTAGTGTTTAGTGTTTAGTGATTAGTGATGAACGATTAATTGTTAAACATGGCGAACTTGCTAATCACTAATCACTAATCACTCTTCATTCTCTTACGGGGCGTTGCGGGGCAGCGCCCCGCTGAGGGGGTAGCGGAAGACCGCGCAGCGGGCTGAAGCGAGGGGGAGACTTCCCCCCCCCCTAATTCTCTTTCTCTTTCTTCGGGTTTAATCACTAATCGTTCATCGCTAATCGCTAATCACTATTCACTATTCATTAACCGCTCGTGGTGTGAGGTGTGGATATGGCTAATTTCAAGAATTATTTGTTATATTTGCGGCCTAATACAAAATTTTTTTTTCAATGAAAAACTATTTATTATTGTTACTTTTCTGTTTAAATACAGGATATTATTTATCGGCAGTGCCTGCCGCACCATATCCCGTCACAATTACTCAACCGGATGGAACCGAATTAACAATCCGCCTGCACGGGGATGAATTTTTTAGCTACAAAACAACGCTTGACGGCTATTTGGTGAAGGAAGATGAAAAGGGTGTGTATCGCTATGCAACTCTTTCGGACGACGGACTTGTGTCGACCGGCATAAAGGCAAATGATGCGGCCAAAAGAGATGATTCGGAAATGTCTTTCCTGAAAAATCTGTCGCCAAACCCCGATATGCAACGGCTAAACGTCGACGCTCGACGGATAAAAGCGGTCCGAAGTGCGGCTCCGGATACAAAACCAAGCCGATTCCCGTTGAAAGGAAAACCAAAATCGCTGGTTATTCTCGTTTCGTTTAGCGACGTGGATTTCGTGGTGAGTAACCCCAACGAAGCGTTCTCGAATCTTTTAAACGAAAATAACTATAGCGCGAACGGCGGAACAGGCTCCGCACGCGATTATTTTAAAGATAGCTCGTCGGAAGCGTTCGACCCCGATTTTGTGGTCGTAGGCCCCTACGTCCTGCCCAATACGATGCGCTATTATGGTGAAAACGATCGAAATAGCGGCGATGTAAGACCGGCTTACATGGTTGTTGACGCTTGTCGACTGGCTTCCGAAGATGGCGTCGACTTTTCGGAATACGATACCGACGGCGACGGACGGGTCGATAATGTGTTTGTCTATTATGCAGGATATAACGAAGCCGAATACGGCCCCAAAGATTCGATCTGGCCTCACCGGTGGGTGGTCTATTCGGGAAACTATAACGGCTCGGAGGCTTCCGTTACATTTGACGGAAAACGGATCTATGACTATGCTTGTACTTCCGAACTGAGAGGAAGCGACGGACAAAATATGTGTGGTGTCGGCACGTTTGTACACGAGTTTGGCCACGTGCTGGGATTGCCCGATTTCTATGCTACCAATAACGCCGCTCATACGACGATGGCCTACTGGGACGTGATGGATACAGGCCCGTATCTGAATAACGGAAGAACGCCGCCGGCATATTCTGCTTATGAACGCTTTTTTCTTGACTGGCTGACGCCTAAATTTTTGAATACGGCTTTGGACATCAAACTGGAGGATATTAAATCGGCAAACACCGCTTATCTGATTACAGAAGGGGATATGCACAATTTGCAAGGTATGTCTCCGAATCCTACCGAGTTTTTTATGCTGGAAAATCGTCAGAAAAACGGCTGGGATGCCTATCTGCCCGGAAACGGCTTGCTGATCACCCGAATCAATTACTCTCACAGTGCCTGGACGGGGAATACGGTTAACAATGATGCTAACAGACAGGGTGTCGAAATCATGTCGGCCAACGGACGCCGGAACGGACGCGAGTCGGAAGGAGGAGTGACTTTCCCGGGTACGACCAAAGTTACATCCTATAAACCAAAACTGAGGAACGGAAACGAAATAGATAAACCGCTCACTCAGATAACCGAACTGTCCGACGGAACAATCTACTTTAAGTTTATGGGCGGCGCGGATATACCCGCTCCTGTGGCCAACGATGCTTCAAATATCGACTTGGGTGGCTTCGCCGCTAACTGGGAGGCCGTCGACGGGGCTACAGGCTATTATTTGTCGATCTACACAAAAGCGCTGAACGGACAGGGGGAAACCGTTATCCAAAAATACATCGTTCAGGATATGTGGCTGACGGAAACCGTTTACGATATTCGTAACCTGGCTTCCGAAACCGAGTATTATTATACGGTGAAATCTGTTCTCCGCGTTTCCGATACCAACGCAGGCGAAACCGTATCGGAAAAACCTTCAAACGAAATCATGGTGAAAACAAAAAAGGATGAAAACGAATCGCAGTTGCGAGTGACGAAAACTGATAAGGGTGAGTTGCTCGTCTTTCTGAATCCGTCCGATTTTGAACGCACGCCGGAAAATGAACGTATGATTTATGTCTATAACTTTGCGGGACAAGTGGTGCGGAAAATTACACCGAAGTCAACAATCACAACCATCCGGAATCTGCCTCAAAATATACCCTATATTCTGACATCGGGGAAAAGAGTCACCAAAATTATTTTATAGTTATAAATATAGTTATCATCACAATGGGACAGGATAAATCTTATCCTGTCTCTTTTTTACCTCCCTCCCGCATAATTATTAACAAACAAACTATTATTTACTATGACTTTAAGCTTAACACAAATCACCAGCGCTTTCATTGTCCTTTTTGCAATCATCGACATACTCGGTTCCATTCCCCTGATACTAAACATCAGAAGCAAAGGAGACAGCATAAACGCCCTCAACGCAAGCGGTATTGCATTTGTCATCCTGGTGCTGTTTCTGTTCGCAGGCCACTGGATGCTGAACTTATTCGGCGTAGACATCGAATCGTTCGCTGTGGCGGGTGCGTTTGTCATTTTCATCTTCTCGTTAGAGATGATTCTCGACGTAGAGATATTCCGAAATAAAGGCCCCAAAGGAAGCTCGTCCATCGTTCCGATCGCCTTTCCGTTGATCGCAGGTCCGGCATCGTTCACCACCCTGCTGTCGTTACGTGCCGAATATGCCAATATCAACATCATCATCGCATTGTTCCTGAATCTGGTCTTTGTTTATTTCGTCCTCCGGTCGACCGACAAAATAGAACGGTTTTTCGGACAGGGCGGCCTCTATGTCATGAAAAAATTCTTCGGAATAATCCTGCTCGCCATCTCGGTGAAACTGTTTACAAGCAATATCGGCAGCCTGCTCTGACTTCTCACTATAACGTTCATCCTGTTTTATTAACAATTTACAACCGTCCGCTTCTTAAACTTCATATTCGAGCGTCGGTCTAACAGGCTCAAGTTTCACCAAAAAAAAACACTTGAGCCTGTTAACGACTCTCATTTATGCAATATGAAAAAAATTCTTTTCTCCATTCTATTGTTTTGTGCACACCTCCCGATGCACGCCGCAGATATTAAAGGAAAAATAGTTGAAGCAACAACCAACCGTCCGTTAGATTTTGTAAATGTCGTCCTGTCGGCGCCCGATTCCGAAACGATCATAGCCGGCGCCGTATCCGATATTGACGGAAACTTCACCATCCCGTCGGTGAAAAACGGAACCTACCGACTGCAAATTTCTTTTTTGGGCTATCACGCCTACAATCGAGACATCGCCGTCGGAGGCGGAAAAAATATCGAACTCGGATCGATAAAACTGTATGAGGACAGTCAGGTGCTGGGCGAAGTGGAAGTCATCGGACAAGGCTCGCAGATGCGCTTTGAAATCGACAGACGGGTTTTCAGCGTCGATCAGAACATCGCGGCAGCAGGAGGCTCTGTCACCGAAGTGCTGGAAAACATCCCGTCGGTCGAAGTAGACCAGGAAGGAAATATCTCGATGAGAAACAACGAAAGCGTCGAAATATGGATAAACGGAAAACCCGCCGGACTGACAGCCGACAACAGAGGACAGGTGTTACAACAAATGCCTGCCGAAAGCATCGAATCGATCGAACTGATCACCAATCCATCGGCAAAATTCAATCCCGAAGGTACCGCCGGCATCATCAACCTGGTGCTGAAAAAGGAACGGAAAGCAGGCTATTACGGCAGCGCCAATCTCGGAGCGATATACAGCAACGGAGCCGGATTGAGCGGCAACGGAGGCATCAACATCAACTACAACAGCTCCCATGTCGACATGTATGCAAACGTCGGCTACCGGAACATGAAACGTCAAAGCGACGGACTGTCGAAACTCACACGTTTCGACGATAACGGTCACATCATCCTGACACAAGACCAGAACAGCAACAACAGCGGGTCGTTTCACGGACTGTTTCTCCGTGCCGGCATCGACGTTCACATCAATAAGAAAAACACCGTCGGACTGTCGGGCTTCGGAATGTTCGGAGGAGGCGACAGCGACAACACAATCCGCTATACGCAGGACAACATGAACGGTGTTTTCAACAAGTTCGGCAGTCTGAACAACAGCAAAAACACCCGGAACAACTTCAACATCAGTCTCGACTACCGCCATGAATTCGACAAGCCCGGAACCGATTTGATGGTCAACCTGTCCTACTCCAAGTTTGACGGAAAGGGCGATAACCAATACAATTATCTGTACGAAACGCCTCTTGCCTACGAATCGAAAACATCCCAACACGCGACCAACGACAACAGTCGAATCCAATTTAAAGTCGATTATACAAACAAAACGACGGAAACAGGACGGCTCGAACTGGGTTGGCAAAGCTATTATCAGCGTAGCAACGACGAAGCCAACGGGTTCAATCGGCTTACAAACGCCGTACTGCCGGGTTACTACAACGTGTTCGACTATCAGGAGCAGGTACATGCCGCCTATGCTACCTACGGAGAACGGTTTTGGGACAAATTCAGTGTACAGGCAGGTTTGCGAGCCGAATATCTCGACCGGCACGCCGTTGTGAAGCAGTATGACGAAAACGAACATCCTGTGACGGTAGACCTTCCGGACAAGTCCTACTTCCGGCTTTTCCCCAGTCTTTATTTGGGCTATTCCATTTCGGACAGGGACGAGATACAACTGAACTACACCCGTCGGGTGGAGCGTCCGCGCGGCTGGCGTATCAATCCGCACCGCGATTATTCCGACTCGACCAACGTATCGTTCGGCAATCCCGACCTGATGCCGGAATTTTCGTCCGCCTTTGAGCTGAACTATATGAAAAGTTGGGACAATCACTCACTCTCCTCTTCGCTCTACTACCGTTATACGAACGACGTGATTCAGCGTATCAGCTACATCGCCCCCCAAAGCATGGAGAGTACATTTATGAACGTCACCCGTTCGGGCGATGCCGGATTGGAGCTTGTTGCCCGAAACCGTTTTTTCAGGATGCTGAATTTGACCACTTCCCTGAACTTCTACTACCGGAAAGTGAACGAGGCGACGTATAAAAACCCGCTCAACAACTTGGAGGAGTACATTCCGTCCTCCGAAGGATTCTCGTGGAGCGGAAGGATGATGGCGAACCTGCTGTTTTCGCCTACTTTTTCGGGACAGGTGACAGGTAACTATTCGTCGCCCCGCGTGATGGCTCAGGGAGAGCAAAAGGCGCGTTATTCGGTTGACTTAGGTTTACGGAAATCGTTTTTCAACCGCAAGTTCAATATCAATTTGATGGTGCGCGATCTGTTCAATTCCCGCAACAACAAATCGACTACCTACGGAAAAGGTTTTGAACGCTACAGCGAATCACGATGGATGAGTCGCATGTATGGCGTGACATTGACCTACAATTTCGGTAACACGAATCCGAAACCCACCCCACGAAGAAATAATAACGACCAAAATGAACTCGAAATGATGAACGAAGCTGAAGAGTGATTAATGTTTAGTGATTAGTGATTAAACCTTAATAGTATTTAGTGTTTAGTGATTAATCATAGAGAATCCGCACTAATCACTCTTCATTCTTCACTAATCACTATAAACACTGTCTTTCGGGGCGTTGCGGGGCAGAGCCCCGCTGAGGGGGTAGCGGAAGACCGCGCAGCGGGCTGAAGCGAGGGGGAGACTTCCCCCACCCTAATTCTCTTTCTCTTTCGTCGTGTTTAATCACGAATCGCTCATCGCTAAATAGCTGTTGTATCCGAATATTTTCTTTTTAGTATCTTTGCAGCCCAAATATAAAATGCAAGTTTTTTAATTAATAATTGATATATGAAAGCGTATGTATTTCCCGGACAGGGAGCACAATTTGTCGGCATGGGTAAGGAGATGTATGAGCAGCATCCTTTGGCTAAAAAGTATTTCGAAAAAGCAAATAAAATAATGGGCTTCCGAATCACCGATTTGATGTTTGACGGTACCCCCGAAGACCTGCGGCAGACAAAAGTTACACAGCCCGCTGTTTTTTTAGACTCGGTGATCAGCGCCCTTATTCTCGGCGAAAGGTTTAAACCGGATATGGTTGCAGGACATTCTTTAGGTGAATTTTCGGCGCTGGTGGCGGCTAATGCACTCGGTTTTGAGGACGGATTGAGACTGGTGGTGAAACGAGCTACGGCGATGCAAAAAGCATGTGAAACGGAACCGTCGACGATGGCCGCTATTATCGGACTGACCGATGAAGCGGTCGAAGAGGTGACCGACGCAATCGCGAACGAAATGGTGGTGCCGGCTAACTATAACTGTCCGGGACAAGTTGTTATATCGGGCAGTCTGGCCGGCGTCGAACGGGCGTGCGAACTGCTGAAAGAGAAAGGCGCCAAAAGAGCCTTGAAATTAAGCGTGGGAGGAGCCTTCCATTCGCCGCTGATGAAACCGGCGGCCGATGAACTCCAAAACGCAATTAATGAAACACGATTTAAAACACCGATTTGTCCCGTCTACCAAAATGTGAACGCATACCCACAAACCGCACCCGAAGCGATCAAAGAAAACCTGATCGCCCAATTGACCGCTCCGGTCAGATGGACACAAACCGTTAAAAATATGATGACCGACGGCGCTACCGAATTTGTCGAACTGGGACCGGGCGATGTACTCAAAGGCTTGATCAAAAAACTGAATCCGGATGTCGATGTGAGATAAATAAACGCGGTTCAACTTCTAATAAAAAATCAGTCATTCATTTTCAACTTATCACAATGTACAGAACACACACTTGCGGAGAACTCCGCCTCGAACACACAGGAAAAAATGTAACACTTAGCGGCTGGGTACAGCGTGCCCGCAGACTGGGCGGTATGATCTTTATCGATTTACGCGATAGATACGGCATCACCCAGCTCGTTTTCAATATGGAGAGTGACGGCGCTCTTTGTGAAAAAGCCGATAAATTGGGACGAGAATATATCGTACGGGTGAACGGAACGGTGGCGGAACGAAGTAATAAAAATCCGCAGCTTCCGACAGGAGACATCGAACTGCTTGTCACGGAACTACAAGTGCTGAACGAAGCTAAAATCCCCCCCTTTACCATCGAGGAAAAAACCGACGGAGGCGACGATATCCGAATGAAATACCGCTACCTCGATTTGCGGCGGACAAACGTACGGCAAAATCTGGAACTGCGACATAAAATGGCTATCGAAACCCGACGTTATCTCGATGAACTGGGATTTTTGGAGGTCGAAACACCGATCTTAATCGGCTCGACACCCGAAGGAGCACGTGATTTTGTGGTACCTTCGCGGATGAATCAGGGTGAATTTTATGCCCTTCCCCAGTCGCCGCAACTATTCAAGCAACTGCTGATGGTATCGGGTTTCGACCGCTATTTCCAGATCGCCAAATGCTTCCGAGATGAAGATTTACGCGCCGACCGTCAACCCGAATTTACGCAAATCGACTGCGAAATGTCGTTCGTCGAACAGGAGGATGTGCTGAATACCTTTGAAGGAATGGTGAAATATCTGTTCAAAACAATCAAAGGAATTGAGTTCAACGATAGCTTTCCGCGCATCACCTGGTCGGACGCCATGAAGTATTACGGCTCGGACAAACCCGATATGCGCTTTGATATGAAATTTGTCGAGTTGAAACAGGTCGTTTCTGGACACCATTTCGCCGTCTTCGACAGTGTCGAATATGTTGCGGGGATTTGCGCACCGACCTGTGCACACTATACCCGCAAGCAATTAGACCAATTGACCGACTTTGTGAAACGTCCGCAGATAGGCGCAAAGGGATTGGCCTATATCAAATGCGACGAAAACGGTGCGTACAAATCGTCGATAGATAAGTTTTATTCAAGAGAAGATCTACAATCGATCGCCGAACTTTTCGGCGCCCAATCGGGCGATTTGATCTTGATGATGGCCGGCGACAGGCGGAAAACGCAAAAAGCGCTGAACGAATTACGGCTCGAAATGGGCGACCGTCTGGGTTTGAGGAACCGTAACACATTTGCGCCCCTGTGGGTGATCGACTTTCCGCTTTTTGAGTGGGACGATGAAACACAGCGTTTCTATGCCATGCACCATCCGTTTACCTCGCCGAATCAAGACGACATTCCGCTTTTGGATACCGATGCCGGTGCGGTCAGGGCAACGGCCTACGACATGGTTGTCAACGGAGTGGAGCTTGGAGGCGGTTCGATCAGGATTCACAACAGCGAACTACAGCATAAAATGTTCCGGTTGTTAGGTTTTACCGATGAGCAGGCAAAATCGCAATTCGGTTTTTTGATGGATGCTTTTCGTTACGGCGCCCCTCCTCACGGCGGCATAGCGTTTGGTTTCGACCGCTTAGTATCCCTGTTCGCCGGTCTGGAGAGTATCCGCGACTGTATCGCATTCCCCAAAAACAATTCGGGACGTGATGTCATGATTGATGCCCCTTCGGCTATCGCACAGGAACAATTAGACGAATTGAGCCTGATTATCGATACAAAAGACGCTAAGTGCGCAACCCAAACAGCGAAAGAGAATTAGGAGGTGGAAGTCTCCCCCCTCGCTTCAGCCGCCTGCGGTCTTCCTTGAAGAAAGAGATAGAGAAAGAGAAAGAAAATTAGGGGGGGGAAGTCTCCCCCTCGCTTCAGCCCGCTGCGCGGTCTTCCGCTACCCCCTCAGCGGGGCTCTGCCCCGCAACGCCCCGTAAGACAGTGATTAGTGATTAGTGATTAGTGATTAGTGATTAGTGATTAGTGATTAGTGATTAGTGATTAGTGATTAGTGATTAGTGATTAGTGATTAGCAAGTTCGCCATGTTTAACCCTCGCTACCGCACGATTCCTATCGTGCGGTAATATAAAACATTGAAAGCTTGTTTCAAGTCATTATGTAGTACATAATACCACACGATGGAATCGTGCGGTAGCTGGGGATAATACCGTAAGATTTAGTGATTAGTGATTAGTGATTAGTGATTAACGATTAATTGTTAAACATGGCGAACTTGCTAATCACTAATCACTAAACACTAATCACTATTTAATCACTGTCTTTCGGGGCGTTGCGGGGCAGCGCCCCGCAGAGGGGGTAGCGGAAGACCGCCGAAGGCGGGCTGTAGCGAGGGGGAGACTTCCCCCACCTAATTCTTCTTTTCTTTTTCGTGCTGCAAATGAGTACTCCAAAATTGAAAATAATAAATATCTTTGCAGGCGAATTTTTATAAGTCATACTTTTTATAAGTCATACTTTTTATAAATCATACCTTATTATAAATCATACCTTATTATAAATCATACTTTATAAATTATGTCGGTTCATCACGAAAATTTGAGAAAAGTTACCACGCAACGATTGCTGGAAATGAAACTGAGAGGTGAAAAAATAAGCATGTTGACGGCCTATGATTTTACTATGGCACAAATTGTAGACCTGTCGGGGATAGATGTTGTTCTGGTGGGCGATTCGGCGTCGAACGTCGTCTGCGGAAACCGAACGACTCTCCCGATTACACTGAATCAAATGATTTTTATGTCGGAGTCGGTTGCCAAAGCTGTGAAAAGGGCGCTGGTGGCTGTCGATATGCCTTTTGGTAGCTATCAGGGCAATTCGCGCGAAGCACTCGCTTCGGCTATCAGAATTATGAAGGAAACGCACGGGGATTGCCTGAAAATGGAGGGCGGTGAGGAAATTATGGAATCGGTGAAACGAATTCTGTGCGCAGGTATTCCGGTTATGGGACATCTGGGACTGATGCCTCAGTCGATTAATAAATATGGGTCGTATGCCGTCCGAGCAATGGATGGGGAGGAGGCCGAAAAACTCTTAAGGGATGCACACCTGCTTGAGGAGGCCGGATGTTTCGCACTGGTGCTGGAAAAAATCCCTGCGAAACTGGCAAAACGTGTCGCGTCGGAATTGCGTATTCCGGTTATCGGGATAGGGGCCGGAAACGGCGTCGACGGACAGGTGCTCGTGTTGCACGATATGCTCGGCCTGACACAGGATTTTTCGCCACGCTTCTTGCGCAGATATGCCGACCTGAAGTCGGTGATGACGAAGGCTATCGGACAGTATATCGATGATGTGAAGTCGGGCGATTTCCCGAATGAACGGGAGCAGTATTGACCGCTGTATTGACCGACCGAATAAACGGACACGGGGGACGAAAGGTTGTTTTTTCGCCCCCCGCGTCCGTTTATTCTTTGTGGATGAGCAATAGGGTGTAGCCGATGTAGCCGATGAGTAGCAGGGCGGCTTCCCACCTGTCCAGCCGGTATTTTTTTCCTGTGAACATGGCCGAAAATAAAAGGACGGTGCCGCCGATGAGTATCATCAGGTCGGTGTTGAATACGGGATTGTAATCGATCGGACGGATGAATGAACTGACGGAAAGTATCAGCAGTATGTTGAATATGTTCGACCCGACGATGTTGCCGATCGCAATGTCGCTGTTCTTTTTTAGCGCGGCTACAACCGATGTCATTAATTCGGGAAGCGATGTCCCTGCGGCGACGATGGTTAGCGCAATGATTTTTTGACTGATACCTAATCTTTCCGCTATGTCGGTTGCTCCGCTTACTACTGTTTTTCCGCCTACTATCAGACCGGTCAGACCGATGATGATGAATATCCCTATTTTGAGCGTCGATAGTTGTTTTCCGGCTGTTCGGGTGTTTGCCGAAGGGTCGGTTTTCATTTGCTTGTATACGTAAAATAAAAATCCGAGTAAGGCGATAAACAGTACCGCCCCGTCCCAACGCAAAAGCTGCAAATGAGTGCTCTCAAAAAGGACGTTGTTGCAGAGTGCAAATAAAAGCAGGGCGGCAAAAAATGACATGGGTATCTCTCGCCAAACGGTACTCGACTGAACGACAATGGGCGTTATCAGCCCGACAAGCCCCAGTATGACAAATAGATTGAAGATGTTGCTGCCGATGACGTTCCCGAATACAATGTCGGAGTGACCGTCGAAGGCGGCAAAGGTGTTGACAACCAGTTCGGGTGCGGATGTGCCGAAAGCTACGATGGTAAGCCCGATGGCTAAGTCTGAGATGTTGTTCTTTTTGGCCAGGGCCGACGCGCCGTCGACCAGCCAGTCGGCGCCTTTTATCAGCAGGATGAAGCCGACGATGATAAGTAGTGTGGATAGTAACATGATGTGTATGATTGTTTAAATGTTTGAATGTTTGTGTGATTGAATGTTTGAATGTCTGAAACGGTTCGGCGGCTTGGTGAAGGGCGGTGGAAATTAATGTAATAGCTATTGAATAATTGAGAGAGTTGATTGTTCATATTCTATACGTGATTATTTCTTATTCTTCAATTTCATCCTCATAATTAAACTCAACCTTGCTCTGCAAAATAATCTCGTCAAGTATTTTATTTAGATAACCTTGTTTTACAGTTTCTTTAAATCGGGAAGTAAGTGTCGGAATATTTATAACTTCTTCCACGCAAGACATATATTTTTCTACAATAGCTGTAATTGCATACGTTTTTGAAGCGTTTTCTTTTATTTTTTGCAAAATATTTTCTGTCGACTCAATAGATTTGATTATGAACGATATTGGAAATTTTTGTGTCTTATCAATGTCAGGAAAGTATTTTTTGAAATCCAAAGTCTCTGTTACTTGAAAAAATCTCCCCAAAGGTTTCATAACAAAGTCAATACCACCATCATTAGCATTTGTCCTTCCTGTTTTATATAATTGTAAATTTTCTTTATTCAGTTTATCTATTTCAAAACCCCAATAAATTTGCTGGTCGTGATAATAGTATTTTAAGATTGAATAACTTACAATTTCAAATAGTCGTGCATCTACATTAGGGGCTAACAGGTTTAAAATAAATACTTCCACTTGTTCGGGTGTATCAGCTCCTATTTCTTGTAAATCTTCACACGACTTTACAAATCTCAAAAAAGAATCTTGCTTGGTCTGAACATATTCGTCAATGATTTCAATTATTGTTGTCGCAAGATTATAAGATTTTTTACCAATTGTAATTTTCAACAAATTTTCGTTTATCCAATATCGGTTGGTTTCAAGATTGCGTAGAATTGGAATATACGCTGAATTGGGGAAATACTTTTGAAATTCAGCATTCATACGATTGTTTAATGCGTGATTTTGCAACTTACTTCCAAATGGTAATTCTCGTTGGCGAGCAAACAAATTACTAAATAAAGCACCTTCATAATCTGAATAGTTACCTTTCTT
>JAIRTG010000240.1 GCA_031255055.1 Prevotellaceae bacterium | reverse complement strand
GAGAAAGAGAAAAAGAATTAGGGGGGGGAAGTCTCCCCCTCGCTTCAGCCCGCGGTGCGGTCTTCCGCTACCCCCTCTGCGGGGCTCTGCCCCGCAACGCCCCGTACTCCCCTCGCCATACGAGTTACAAGTACAAGTTATCATTTCGCCGCAGGCGAATAACCTCATTTTTCACCTGATTTTATTATTATCATTTCGAAATAGATAAACTTCATCAAGACGAGTCCATTATTTACAAAATTGATCGCTTACACAAACTGCATGGCGCTACAATGAAGTGATCCGTGCTGGCGGATGAGGGTATTGCAGTTGATGCCGATGATTTCGCGATTTGAAAAGACTTTCTCTAACTGTTTTTTTGCGATTTCATCTTTCGGCGAATCGTAGAAAGGCAATAAAACCGCACCGTTTATGATTAAAAAATTGGCGTAACTGACAGGAAGACGTTCTCCGTTTTCGTCGTAGCTTGCATCTCCCATCGGAAGCGGAAGCAGTTGATAAGGTGTGCCGTCCGACTGTCTGAATGTTTGCAATTCTTTTTCCATCCGTTCTAACTCTTTGTGGTGTTCGTCATGCTCATCATCGCATTTTACATAGGCGATTGTGTCGGGCGTACAAAAACGTGCCAGCATATCGACATGTGTGTCGGTATCGTCGCCGGCCAGATAACCGTGGTTAATCCACAGTATGCGCGTCAGTCCGAAGAGGTCTTTCAATTTTTCTTCCAGTTCGGATTTTGTTTTGTTGTTTCTGTTTTCGGCAAGCAAACAGGCCGATGTAGTCATGAGTGTGCCTTGACCGTCCGACTCGAAACTTCCGCCTTCAAGGATGAAATTCAGTTGATTGTTGTAGGAAACATTTTTTCCGAAGATGCCTTTTTTGTACAGTTTTGCTGTTATTTGGTTGTCGAAATTCGCAGGATATTTCAATCCCCAGCCGTTGAAGCCGAAATCGTAAATGAGTTTTTTGCCGTTTTCCAAAATGGTGACACCGCCGTGGTCGCGTGCCCATGTGTCGTTCGACGGCAATTCGACGAAGGTTATCTTCGATTGGTCGATGTCCGCCAAGAGTTGCTGCACGTCTTGCTTCGATTGGCAAACGATCAGCAGATTTTCAAACCGGACGATTGCTGCGGCCAGATTTGTAAAGCAATCGTTTGCCTGGTTGAGGATATGTGCCCAGTCGGTGTTTTTATGAGGCCATGTGAGTTGGACGAATCGTTGCGGATGCCATTCGGCAGGCAATGTCTTGGCGATTGGGTTGCTCATTCATTTATTGCTTTTTTAAACCTCGCAGCTTGATGTTGGTCAACACTTTCTTTGTGTGGCGCGAAAAATCGCTGTTCATCATCCATCCGTAATATCCCAAGTCTCGCATAAGCACTTCGGCTACAGGCTTACCTTTGTATTTTCCGAAATTGAAAATCTCTTCTCCTTTTTCGTTGTAGATGATGCGTCCTGCGAAGTCCACGTTGTTGGTTTGTGCTGTGAATTTCGACAGCCAGCCAATGTCGTTTTTCAATTCGGGATAGCGTTCAAGCTGTGCTTTGAGTACTTCGTAGGTGGCCATGGTATCGGCTTTGGCGCTGTGTGCATTTGAAAGGTCTTTGTTGCAGTAGAATTTATAGGCGGCGACCAGGGTACGCTGTTCCATTTTATGAAAAATAACCTGTACGTCGACAAATTTACGTTTCATCAGGTCGATGTCGACGTCGGCTCTCAAAAACTCTTCTACTAACAGGGGGATGTCGAAGCGGTTGGAGTTGTATCCGCCTAAGTCGCATCCTTCGATATCGCGTGCCAGTTCTTTGGCTATTTGTTTAAAGGTGGGGCAGTTTGCCACGTCTTCGTTTGTGATGCCGTGAATGGCGGTGACGCTTTTGGGAATTGGTATTTCGGGATTTACGCGCATTGATTTTGTTTCTTCTTGCCCGTTGGGATAGACTTTGTGATAGGCGATTTCTACGATTCTGTCGGAGACAATGTCTGTTCCTGTGGTTTCGAGGTCGAAAAAGACAATCGGGTTTTTCAAATTTAAACTCATAATGATGCTGTTGCTTTTAATGATAAAAGCAGAAAAACGAGAACGTTTTTCCGCTTTTATTTTTGGATGGAATTTGTTTTTTGTTTTTTAATTTTAATCGTTTAGGAGCATCGGCATGAGCAGCATAAGGATTTCTTCGTTTTCTTCATTTTCGAAAGGAAGAATCAATCCTGCTCTTGAAGGGTCCGACAGTTCGACGATGACGTCCGATGAGTTGATGTTGTTTAGTATTTCAATTAAAAAGGATGATTTGAAACCTATTTTTATCGGCTCTTGATTAAACTGGCAGGCAATGGTTTCTTCTGCCGAAATGGAAAAATCGATGTCTTGGGCCGAAATGTGAATTTCGTTGCTGTCGAAGGACAGTTTGATCAGGTTGCTGGCTTGGTTTGAAAATACGGCTACCCGTTTCAACGCATTTTGCAAAGTCAGACGGTCGACGATGACTTTGGAGGGGTTGTCTTTCGGAATGACGCCGTTGTAGTTCGGGAAGCGGCCTTCGACTTGCCGGCAGACCATTGTGTAGTTTTCGAGCTTGAAGTAGGCGTTTTTGCTGTCAAATTTGATTGCTACTTCGCCTGATTCTTTCGGAAGGATATTTTTCAGCATATTCGAGGGCTTTTTCGGCAGGATGAAATTGGCGGTTTCTTCTTCCCTGAGTTCTCCTGAAGTGTAGGTCGTTTTGTAGCGTACAAGTTTGTGCGCATCTGTTGCAACCATTGTCAAGGCGTTATTGAGCGCAATGTCGAAAAATATACCGTTCATCACAGGACGAAGTTCGTCATCGGCGGTGGAAAATATCGTTTTTACGATTCCCGATAGCAGACTGTCGACGGGCAGTTTTATTTCTTTTGCGTCATCTTGCATTTCGGGCAGTTGGGGGTATTCGTCGCCGTTTTGTCCGATAAAATTGTATGCTCCGTTTGCCGAGGTGATAACTAATGCCAAATTAGAGTCATTGATATTGAAAACTAATGGCTGTTCGGGAAATTCACGCAGGGTTTCGAGCAGCAAACGTGATGCAACGGCGATTTTTCCTCCGCCTTCGGCGTCTTCTACGTCCATCGAAGTGACCAATGTTGTTTCGATGTCGGAAGCAGTCATTGTTAGTCTG
Organism: Prevotellaceae bacterium; assembly: GCA_031255055.1. Classification (GTDB taxonomy): domain Bacteria; phylum Bacteroidota; class Bacteroidia; order Bacteroidales; family Paludibacteraceae; genus JAIRTG01. The sequence goes on along the minus strand of JAIRTG010000240.1, from coordinate 1,112 downwards.
TTTCCTTCGAGGTCAAAAAGAAAATTGTCTAGAATCGGGAGTGTGTTTTTGCTGTTGATTACACGGCTGATGGCTTGTAAATGGCTTAATAATTCTGTGCTTGATACAACGAATTTCATATTTGTTATTTTTTTACTGGTTTTTTTGATTTAGTTATTTGGGCAAATGTACTGTTTTTTTCAGTAATATAAAAGGATGTTTTCATTATTTCCAAAAGATGCGTGCCGAACTTGTTGTGATGTCGGCGTTTCTCAATTCCATTGTGTAGATGTTTTCCGATTCGTTGAATATGAACGCATCGAGTTTTGTACCGTAGTGAATTTCTTTGAGATAGTTGATGGCAAAACGTCGGATTTCTTTTTCGATAAAGAAATTGATGTCGAACAGGTTGATGAAATATTCAATATATTTCATGCTGTTCAAGTGTTTGTTGATGTCGATGTCGCTGTATTTTACGGTGATTTCGGCTATTTGCTCACATTTGTCCAAAGGCTGTATTTTTTTCATCTGTTCAATCGGACACGGTTCATTTGTGATGTGGGCATTTAGGCCGTCGAGTTCGAGCATATTTGTTGGTCGACGGGTGTCTATGTCTATCGCCGCCCAGGTGCTCCGGGCGTAACCTATGTTTTCTCCTTTTTTGTTCTCGAAAGCAAAACAGCGTTCGGTAAATCGCTTGTTGACATCTCCTACCCATGTTTTAATAATAAATGGTTCTTCGTTATGGGGGTATTCACAGATTTCGATAACCATGCGTGAAAGCACCCATGTCAAATTTCTCGACCTCATCGAAGAGAATCCGAAACCTCTTTCTTCTGCGTGTTTTGTTGCTGCCTGCAACATGAAATTTCCGATCATCGGGAGCGTTGCTTTCCCTTTGAAGTCGGCCAGATAAGCATCTATTGTAAATGCGTATTTTCCTGTGTAATGTATCATGAAAATCAGTTTTTAATGAAATGTATATGATTAAATTAATTATTAGCCGTTTTTTCGTGCATAAAAAAATGATTCTCCCGATTCTTTCACGTCAAATGTGTAAATCTCGCGATCGGGACGATTTTGAAAAAAGCAAAGCATACCGAAATCGCCACCGCAAAAGAAGCTGTGAAACG
>JAIRTG010000239.1 GCA_031255055.1 Prevotellaceae bacterium | reverse complement strand
GAGAAAGAGAAAAAGAATTAGGGGGGGGAAGTCTCCCCCTCGCTTCAGCCCGCGGTGCGGTCTTCCGCTACCCCCTCTGCGGGGCTCTGCCCCGCAACGCCCCGTACTCCCCTCGCCATTTACGAGTTACAAGCTACAGGTAGTCGCGTAGCGACGCCGTCTCGAAAAAAAACACTACCTTTGTGACGCTCCAAAAACAACACAAATAAAACACCGCAACCAAGACAATCGAGCAGATTCAAAAGCAAAAAACAAAACTCCGAAACCGCGTCTCTCGGCGCCAAATTTACACGTATGAAAAAACAACTCATTCTAACAGCAACAATGATTTTTGCGACCACAGTTTTCGCCGCCTCTCCCTTGAACAGCTCCTCAACGGAACCCCAAACGGCAAACACCATCCATTTGACAAAAGAAGCCTTTCTGCAAAAAGTGGTCGACTATGAAGCCAACCCTTCCGAATGGAAATACCTGGGAGATAAACCCTGTCTAATCGACTTTTATGCCGACTGGTGCGGCCCATGCAAAATGATAGCACCCATTCTGGAAGAACTTGCCCAAGAATATAAAGACGAAATCTACATCTACAAAATCAACACCGAACAAGAACAGGAACTTGCTTTTGCCTTCGGGATCAGCAGCATCCCTGCACTTCTATTCTGTCCGATAGGAGAAAATCCCCAGATGGCAAGGGGCGCTCTGCCGAAACACATTTTCAAACAAGCCATCGACGAAATCCTGCTGAAAAAGGCGCCCACCGAAGAATAAAAAGACCGGAATATGTATTATCTTCCGTGCGAACGGCAACCGATCAACAAACGGTTAATAAATTCAAATAATCGCTTCCTGATTAAACGATAAAAACCGGACAAGGTCAGACAGGGGAACAAAATTAATTTCTAACAATTAAAAATACAGCTAACATGAAAAAATTAATCGTATTATCACTCGCGGCATTACTCGCAGGATTCATATCCGTTATGGCGCAAGAACAACACAAAGGAAAAGAAGCCAAACCACTTCACGGTAAAGAAACAAAAGACGTACACGCCGATTTGAAAGGCATGGACCGTTTAGACAAAATGCTGGAAAAACTGGATTTGACCGACCGGCAATACGAAGAATTGAAAGCGCTTTTGAAAAAGCAAGTAGAACAAAGACATGCCAAACGTGCCGAAATGAAAGTCGATCGGGAAAAAGAACGTGCGGAAATGGAAGCGGAAATTATCAACATTATCGGGCAGGAAAAATTTGATCTGATGAAAAGCCTGCAAAAACCGGAAATGTCTCATTCGGCAAAAAAAATTGACGATAAAAAGATAAAACAGCTCGACAACAAAAAACCCGCTCGCATGATCGAACAAAAAAAATTGCCCGAAAAAAACTAATTGTTCCGGCAATTTGAAACCTCTCTTATACTTCGCTCCTTCGGTAAATGTGATTTATCGAAGGAGTTTTCATTTTTACAAACAAACCGACCGACTCCGAAAAAGCATTGTGTTTAACCGCAAAGAGCGCTATCGATTAGTTTTAGTGATTAATGATTAGTGATTAACGGTTGGTGATTAACGGTTGGTGATTAACGGTTAACGGTTAGTGATTAATAACAATTAGTAGTGATTAATATGATTCCTTGCATCCTTATGATTCCTTGCATCCATTGCGATTAAACACAACGAACTTGCAAATCATTAAATCACACTACTAATCTTAGTATCCGCTATAGATGACTCTCAACATCATTCTTCTGTCCGGATTTACCGCACTACAGATAACAGCACTACTCAGCAAACAAGAGTGACTTACATAATAGTTCACCCCCGACGTCCTCACGCCGGCCGGAAGTAGAATCATGTCCAGATATTCGGGCAGTTCTGTGTTGTTGTCTGTGGCTTTTCGTATTTCGTTCGCTATCAGCTTGGGCAGCTTGAACGAATAAAATCCTTCTTTTAGCGTCGAATTGTAGCTGTATGTTGCAATCACCCCTGTTGTATCGGGAAGGAGAGGCATGTTTTTTAAAAAAATGTTGTCATATTCGCTTTCTTTCACAAGCAGTAAATTACCCGGAAGCGGTTGAGTGAATCCTGTCTCTGTTTTTTCGTTCTCTACAACATCAATTCGCAGATGACACAAGTTTATATCAAGTGTTTTTTTTCCGACATTCATCTTTTCTTTCATCTCTCTTATCGGAATCCTGATTTTTGTAAAAATATTTCCGGGAGAAGCTAAATAATGATATTCGGGATGCTGCGTCAATTCCTCTTCCACCCTGTCTCGTCCTGCATATTCGTAGCGGTTCACTCTTTTTACTTCGGTGTTCGCCACAAACCGTATCAACTGCGGAACGTCGACAACTTCGCCTCCGCTTTCTCGTGTGTAGTGGTAATAGAATTCGAGTTCCATTCGATGATTCAAGTTCAACAGGGTGGACGAGCCATAGTCGGTAGTGACATACAATCCTTTGAAGAATTCGTAAAACGCTTCGTCGGAGGCATAGACTTCAGCAGCTTTATCGCCGGGGTAAAAGCGGGTCAAAAACGTTGCCGGTAACTTGAATACCATCGAAATCGAATCGCCGTTGACACGGTGAGGGTCTTTCGCTTTGACAATTTCATTTAATAGTTCGACGGAATAATCGGTAAATTCTTCGGGGTCGGTGTTGCTGTAGTATTTCGTTCCCGCTTCGAGTGTTTTTTTATTCATCTCGAACACGCGGATATTCATCGGCGAATCGTCGCTTCCGAACCATGTCCGGTAGTAAAGTACCAGCAGAACAGAGTCGGGCGTTGTAGTTTCGGGATAAACATATCCTTGCGGATAGGTGAATTGGGTGAGGATATCGGCTTTTAGCGTTCCGAAAGTGGGGTCGTTGTATCGACCCAGCAGGAAAGAGTCGGGCAGGCAGTAGACACTTTCCATCAGTTTGTTTTCCGACAAGAGTGGAAAAGTTGCTGTTGCTACGGCGATTTCATCTGTATCCGGTTGGATGTTGAGGCCTAAATCGGTCATGTCATTTGAACATGAAACTATAAACAAGGAAAGGAAAAATAGCGGGAAAACTGACTTTATCTTCATGTGTCTAAATCTATAATGCTAAATCGTGTGGCGCTTTTTTGTTTTTTTGCGTCGGCAAAAGTGCCGATATTTTCTCAAAATCTTAAATTATCAAACAACTTATAACAATCTATCATAAAAGTTTACATAATCGTCGATGTAGTCTGTATCGCTTTTAAAGGGAAGAAAGGCTTTGTTTGCTGTTTCTACGTATTTGAGTAATTTGGAGTGGACGTTTTTGGATGATTGGATGATGCCGTCGGAATTATTGATTGCCAGTTTCATCAAAGCGAAATAGTCTATTTTTTTTGACAGGACTTTCAGGTCTTCGTCTTCTACGCCGTCTATTCTCAGCATTTTTCTGAATGTCGATCTGAAAGGGCGTTTAAATTCGTCGTTGTGCAGTGAAAATACCACCTTTGCTGTTCTGAAGAACGGACTTTCTTTGTATGCTTTTTTGATGTAGAGGGGTATCAAAGCCGTTATCCATCCTTGGCAGTGGATCAGGTCGGGCGTCCACCGGAGTTTTTTGACGGTTTCCATCACGCCTCGCGCAAAAAAGACGGCGCGTTCGTCATTATCAACAAACTCACTGCCGTCTTCGTTGACTACGTCGAATCTGCGGCTGAAAAAATCTTCGTTATCAATAAAGTAGACTTGTAATCGGGCCGGCTGGATCGATGCCACTTTAATAATCAGCGGGTGGTCGGTGTCGTCAATAATCAAATTCATTCCCGACAAGCGAATCACTTCGTGGAGTTGATTTCGTCTTTCGTTTATGTTTCCAAATCTCGGCATGAAGATACGTGTTTCCCGTCCACGTTCTTGCAGCGCCTGGGGCAGGTTCCTACCTATTAGAGCTATTTCAGATTCGGGTAAGTATGGATAAATCTCTTGGGAGATGTATAAAATTTTTTTTATTTTTTTCATGCTCGTCAATCTTCCTCTTTGTTTAGAGCAGGTTTGTTTTGCAAAGATATTAAAAAAAAATCGGATGATGACAAAATCTTAATTGTTAAACCGTCTGTCGAAAGCGTTTATCCGTTCATACTCATCGGCCAGTTCCTGCTTTGGGCGCCGTCTTATGATATGTTTAAATATCCGTTTAATCATTAAACGGAAGAGGGTCTTGGTCATTTCCTGATAAGTTTTATTAAATTTGCAGCCTTTTGCTTTTCCGTCATTAGGAAGCCCTAATTAAATGAAAATCATCAAATTTAGAAAGGAACTGAGACCGGCAATCGGTGCGATAAAGCCGGTCGGAAAAAGCATCGGCTTTGTCCCCACAATGGGGGCTTTGCACGATGGACACCGAGCGCTGGTGACTCGAAGCGTTGCCGAAAACGATGTTACCGTTGTAAGTATTTTTGTAAATCCCACCCAATTCAACAACGCCGAAGATTTGAAAAAATATCCCCGTCATCCGGAACAAGACGCCGGTTTGCTCAAAAACGCAGGCTGCGACATCGTTTTTGCGCCGGATGCGGACGAAATGTATGAAAACGGGGAAACAGACGCCACTTTCGAGTTTGATTTCGGAGGGATGGATAAGGTGATGGAAGGGAAATGCAGGCCGGGACATTTCAATGGCGTGGTGCAGGTTGTGAGCAAACTATTTCGTCTGGTTGAGCCTGACAGGGCGTATTTCGGAGAAAAAGATTTTCAACAGCTCGCCATCATCCGGCGCATGGTGGAAGTGATGGCGTTTCCTGTCAAAATAGTCGGATGTCCGATTGTCCGCGAAAAAAGCGGACTGGCAATGAGTAGTCGAAACGAGCGCCTGTCGCCCGCAGAGCGGGAAAAAGCGGCCGGAATAGCAAATGTTCTATCTGAAAGTCGTACCTTTGCCCCGCAAATTCCTCCGGCAGAATTGATTCGACAGGTCACCGCTGCAATCAATCGCGTCGAAGGCTTGCAGGTTGAGTACTTCGATATTGTTGACAGGGAATCCTTACGGTCGGTAAACACATGGAACGGCGATTGCATTGGTTGTATCGCCGTTTTTTGCGGAAACGTCAGGCTGATCGACAACATAACGTATAATTATTGAGCTATTGTATCATTTAATTCTGTAACAAAAATGTTTGTACATATTTTAAAATCTAAAATTCATCGTGTCACTGTCACCGACGCAAACCTCAACTATGTCGGCAGCATCACCATTGATGAAGATTTGATGGATGCGGCAAATATTCTTCCAAACGAACGGGTAAGCATCGTAAACAACAATAACGGAGAGCGTTTCGACACCTACGTCATCACAGGAAAGCGGGGAAGCGGCACCATCTGCCTGAACGGAGCCGCAGCGCGAAAAGTGCAGCCGGGCGATATTATCATCATCATCACGTTTGCCTTGATGGACGAACAGGAAGCAAAATCACATAAGCCAATCATTGTCTTTCCCGATACGGCGACAAATAAACTGGTCTAATCATCACCCTCACACGTCATTTATCCACAATACATGAAAGTTGCCACAACAAAACGCCGTTGCGCCGACGGCAACATCCGGCAGAACCGGTTTTCGGAACAGTACAATACCGTAAATGACTTTCGACATCCAACATATTGACCCGAACAGCCGGGCCAGAACCGGCAACATCACCACCGCGCACGGCGTGATAGAAACCCCCATCTTTATGCCGGTTGGAACGGCGGCATCCGTCAAAGCGGTGCATTTTCACGAATTAACGGACGATATAAAGGCGCAGATAATACTCGGCAACACCTATCATTTATACCTCCGTCCGGGCATCGGGATTCTGGAACAGGCCGGAGGACTGCACAAATTCAACGGATGGGATCGTCCCATTTTGACCGACAGCGGCGGATTTCAGGTCTTTTCCCTCACCGCCAACAGAAAGCTGAACGAAGAAGGCGCTGTTTTCCGGTCGCACATCGACGGAAGCAAACATCTTTTCACGCCCGAAAAGGTTGTTGACATCCAGCGCTCCATCGGCGCGGACATCATCATGGCATTTGACGAATGTACACCCGGTACGGCCGATTACCAATATGCGAAAAAGTCGATGGAACTCACTCATCGGTGGCTGAAAAGAGGATTAACGCATTTTGACCTGACGGAACCTAAATATGGCTATTCCCAGACCCTTTTCCCGATTGTACAGGGTTGCGTTTATACCGATTTGCGCCGCAGGTCGGCCGAATTTGTCGCCGAACAAAACAGAGACGGAAACGCCATCGGAGGGCTGGCAGTGGGAGAACCTGTGGAAAAAATGTACGAAATGATTGAAATCGTCAATGAAATACTTCCCGTCGACAGGCCCCGTTATTTGATGGGCGTCGGTACGCCTCAAAACATACTCGAATCAATAGAGCGCGGCGTGGACATGTTCGACTGCGTGATGCCTACCCGAAACGGACGAAACGGTATGATTTTCACTTCGCAGGGCGTGATGAACATGAAAAACGAAAAGTGGAAAAACGACTTCTCGCCGCTTGATGAAAACGGCGTTTCATACGTGGACAGATGCTACACAAAAGCATATCTGCGCCACCTGTTTGTAAGCAAAGAATTACTGGCAATGCAGATAGCCTCCATACACAATCTCGCGTTTTATTTATGGCTCGTGCGGGAAGCACGCAGTCACATCATCGGAGGAGATTTCGTTGTCTGGAAAAAATCAATGATCGCACAATTGGGACAAAGACTCTAAAACATATAATCCGATCACAATGCAACATATTTGGGATAACATCAGACTGAAAAAAATCGACGTCTATATCATCGGGAAATTTCTCGGCACCTATTTCTTTTCCATCATTCTTATACTGAGCATAGCCATCGTCTTTGACCTGACCGAAAAGATGGACAAGTTTTTTGAGAACGATGCGCCTTTGAGGGCCATTATACTGGACTATTATGCAAATTTCATCCCCTATTACATGAACATGTTCAGTCCGCTATTCACATTTATTGCGGTCATCTTCTTCACGTCAAAAATGGCTTCAAACACAGAAATCATCGCCATTCTCTCGAGTGGCGTCAGCTTTCGGCGGATGATGTATCCCTATTTCTTTTCGGCGACGGTCATTGTGATCATTTCATTTATACTGGGCGGCTACATCATTCCGAACGCCAACAGAAAGATGCTCGAATTCGAGAACCTGTACATCAAAAAATTCAAATCGGAAAGCACCCGGAACGTACAGATGGAAGTCGACAAGGGGATGGTACTGTACATGGAGCGCTACGATCTGAGGCGTAACAGGGGAACCCGTCTGTCTTTGGAAAAATTTGACGACAAAAAACTCGTTTCCCGCCTGACGGCCGAAACGGCCGAATGGGATTCGGCTTACGTCTGGAAGATAACCGATTATTTAATCCGGGATTTTGACGGACTGCATGAAACCCTTAGACGCGGGGAGAAACTGGATACGATTATTCCGATACAGCCCGAAGAGTTTTTTATCACCTCGAAAGAAGCCGCCGAAATGAACAACATGAAACTGCGGGCCTATCTGGACAAGCAGAAGGAAAGAGGTGTCGGCAACATTCAGGCCTTTGAAGACGAATACTACAAACGGTACACCATGCCTTTGGCGGCTTACATCATGACCTTAATCGGCGTATCCTTATCGTCGAGAAAAGTACGGGGAGGGACGGGTATCAACCTGGGTGTCGGTATTGGTCTCAGTGCGCTGTATATATTCTTTTCGACGGTATCCACTTCATTTTCGGTAAGCGGCAGCATGTCGTCCGTTTTGGCCGCATGGTTGCCGAACATCGTATTCCTTTTGGTCGGCATCATACTTTACACAAAAGCCCCGAAGTAGTATTTGAGGATTGCTTTTTCTATCTTTAGAAATACGCCGTCTGTTTTTCTTAGTCATTGACAATTATTTTTAGATTTTCCGGCGAGTCATTGATAATCGGGATGGCATCGAAACGCCCTTGTA
>JAIRTG010000194.1 GCA_031255055.1 Prevotellaceae bacterium | reverse complement strand
TTGTATGAAAACAATGCCGTTTCGCTCAATACGGCGAATCCGTGCGCAAATCCCTGCGGAATCAAAAATTGCAGGTGATTTTCGTCCGAAAGCTCAACGCCGTACCATTGCCCGAAAGTAGGGGAATCTTGTCGCAAGTCGACGGCAACGTCCCAAACTGCGCCACTGAGCACCGAAACCAATTTGCACTGGCTGTAGGGGGCTAATTGATAGTGTAGCCCGCGTATGACGCCGAATGTCGATTTTGAAAGGTTGTCCTGACAAAATTTATTCGTTATGTCACATTCGTCGAGTTTTTGTTTGTTGTATGTTTCGTAAAAAAAACCGCGTGTATCTTCAAATACACGTGGTTTTATGATGAATAAATCAGGTATGAAAGTCGTGATTATTTCCATTTTTAAGCGCTCTTTCTATTTTTAGGGGTTTATTTTTCGAATGCGATTTTAACAAGGTATTCGCCGTAATGATTTTTCTTTAAAGGTTCGGCGAGTTTCAACAGTTGTTCTTTTGAGATGAATCCGTTGCGGAAAGCGATTTCTTCGATGCACGAAACTTTTAATCCCTGCCTATTTTCGATGGTCGAAATGAAATTTGATGCTTCCAGCAGACTGTCGTGCGTACCGGTGTCGAGCCATGCCATGCCTCTTCCCATCAGTTTGAGACGCAACCGTCCTTCTTCCAAATACAGCCGATTCAAATCGGTGATTTCAAGTTCTCCGCGCTTTGATGGCGTCAGATTTTTGGCTTTTGTCACCACGTCGTTGCTGTAGAAATAGAGTCCTGTGACCGCGTAGTTCGATTTCGGTACAGCCGGCTTTTCTTCGATACTTAAAACTTTTCCGTTTTCGTCAAATTCGGCTACACCGTATCTTTCCGGATCGTTCACATAGTATCCGAACACAATAGCGCCGTCTTCCATCGTTGCCGCTTCACGCAGTTTGCGGGTCAAGTCCATACCGTAGAAAATGTTGTCGCCCAAAACCATGCAGACATTGTCGTGTCCGATGAATGTTTCGCCGATGATAAATGCCTGCGCCAGACCGTCGGGCGAAGGCTGAATGGCGTATTCGATGCTTAATCCCAAATTGCTTCCGTCTCCGAAAAGATTTTCATACAAATGAATATCCTGCGGCGTGGATATGATTAAGATTTCACGAATACCTGCTAACATTAACACCGAAAGCGGATAGTAGATCATCGGTTTGTCGTAAACGGGGATAATCTGTTTTGAAATACTTTTTGTTACGGGATACAGGCGTGTGCCCGAACCTCCTGCTAAAATAATACCTTTCATTGTTGCTTTTTATATAATTTAGTTTTTGTCCGATTTTAGTTCGCCTTTTTGATGCGAATTGTACTTTTGTGCCAAAAGCACTAAAAAAGCCGCTATTTCTTTTTGTGCCTGCATTGTATCGTTGCTTATGGCTGTTTTTTTCATCTTCAACAGCATGTAGGCATATTGAAAATTAAAACATATTTCCACGTCGCTGCTGCCCGAATCGTTGCTTTTGTTCCGCAGGTGTGATATGACAGGCAGGATGCGATAAAATGTTGCAATATATTCGGTTGCGTCTGCCGATTTCATCAACGTATCGTGTAACTCTTCCAAATTCAGCACGATATTTTTATTTATTTGCAAATGTCCTTTTTCCTGTATGTGCTCGAAACGCATCATTTCGATCAGGTTTTCATACCATACATATAATTCTTTCTTTTCGCTTTTCGCGACGGGATAGGGAAGAATGATCTCTTCGTTTATCCGGTCAATGTCCAACCGATACGCGCGAATCAAGTCTTCTATCTGCCATAGATAGAGCAGATATTCGACGATATTTTTACTTTTTAATTCCTGTGCGATAAACATAAATGAGCAAATGAATCGGTCTGATTAGTTCGACGAATAAATAATTTTATGGGGAGGGATTTTTCCCCCGATACATTCGGGAATCGTTTTATTATAAATGCTGATGTATCGGTACAATTCCGTGTCGGCGGCAAAAGCCGCTATATATTCGATATTGCAGAGCGGAATAGCCGTCTTTGCTATTTCGATTGATGGCAAGATGTGATGTTTGACCAATAATTTAGCAGCTTCGTCGGTCTGTTCGTTCACAAAATTGCAGCTTGTGGCGTAACTGTTTGCGACGTATGGGATGAGGATGTTGTTCTGTTCGACAAAATCGGCGCTTACAAGAAAAGAGGACTGCGCAAAGATATTTCGGTCGTACCCGTCGATAAAATCTTCGCACGTAATCTCGCCGACAATGTGGATGTCTTTGTTTTCCGTAATCAGCAAACTGACCAGTGGCTCCGATACGACTGCAATCCGCGTTTTTCCGGCCCTGAGAGCCTGTGCTGTTTCGGCGTTTGTTTGAAACGCATAATCGATGCCGACGTCCGGGATTTTCACTTTGTCGAGCATCAATTGTAACACCACATCGGGGGTTGTTCCCTGTCCGAATACCGAAATTCTTTTTCCCTCCAAATCGCTGAAACTCCTAATTTTCGGGTCGTTGGACAGTACATACAGCGTTCCCCATATCGGACATGCGATTATTCTGAAGTCAATGCCTTTGTTGAACAGGTTGACGGCCGAAACGGTCGGCAGGATCGCAAAATCCAACTCGTTTTTTATCAACATCGATTGTATTTGAAGCGGTTCCGATTTCGTGATAAATGCTACCTGTTTGCCGCCGATGATTGGAGGTTCGTCAATCATCCGGATAAAACTGATGGCCGAAGGCCCATCAAGAATCCCTATTTTAATTTTAGTTGCTTCCTCTTTTTTGCACGACGCAAGGAAAAAGACAAACAAGAAAAAGGACAGGACGGAAAACGGAAGCCCGAATGCTTTTTTCATCTACGAAAGTTATAATGGGGTTGAAAACCTGACGGTAATTCTTTACCGGCTGCAAAGATACATTTTTTAGCTATTACTCTCTATCTTTGTCATCCAAATTACATAAACCCATTCTATTTGCGGGTACCTGAAAATGAAAAAGTATTTTTTTATGCTATTTTTTTGAAAATGATAATTCATTGTTGTTTTTAAAATTAATTTTGCAACCCAAAAGAAGTCCAGCCGACAAATGCCAAGTACATTGTTTTACATCATCATTTTTCTTCTCGCAGCCGATTTTGCCTTTGAACGGTACCTTTCATGGTTGAATATTCAACACTCATCTCAAGCCATTCCCGATTTACTATCCGGCATCTATGACGCCGAAAAATACGGCAAGCAGCAGGCTTATTTCCGCGTAAATGCCGGATTCGGCATATTGACAAGCGCTTTTAGCTTTTTGATAATGCTTATTTTTTACGCTTTCGGCGGCTTTGCGTGGCTCGACGGACTTGTACGGATATATGTTCACGGGGAAATATGGACGTCTATCGTATTTTTCGGCGTGTTATTTTTGGCAAACGACCTTCTCATGCTTCCCTTCGACTGGTACGATACTTTTGTGATTGAAGAAAAATTCGGCTTCAACAAGGTAACTCCCAAACTGTTCATTGTGGATAAAATCAAAGGATTATTGCTTTCTG
>JAIRTG010000135.1 GCA_031255055.1 Prevotellaceae bacterium | reverse complement strand
GTTTCAAACGACTTGCCCATAAACCCCTCGTTGAAAACGAGGGGCAGGGCATCTTCCACCCCCAGATGAATCAGGGGGTTATGCACAGGTTGCCAGGGGCAATGTGATGAGTTGCTTTTTGGGACTTCCCGGTCGGCCACGCTATCGAGACTGCGTCGCTACGAGGATGTGTATAAACAGTAGGCCTTCGTGTGTGTCGATGCATCGCCTTCGTGTGTGTCGATGCATCGCCTTCGTGTGTGTCGATGCATCGCTTTAGTGTGTGTCGATGCATCGCCTTCGTGTGTGTCGATGCATCGCCTTCGTGTGTGTCGATACATCGCTTTAGTGTGTGTCGATGCATCGCCTTAGTGTGGATCTCGACCCCGCCTTGGCTCGGATCGCTTTTTAGTGTTTAGCGATTAGTGTTTAGTGTTTAGTGCAAGTTCGCTATATTTAATCACTAATCACTGTCTTTCGGGGCGTTGCGGGGCAGAGCCCCGCAGAGGGGGTAGCGGAAGACCGCCTACGGCGGGCTGAAGCGAGGGGGAGACTTCCCCCCCCCTAAATTTTCTCTTTATCTCCTTTCAAGGAAGACGACAAGGGCTGAAGAAGCTATTGAATCCTTCACCGAATGACATTGCTCCGCAGGGTACGGATTGTTTCGGGGAACGTGGTTCTCGACGCATCTCGGGTTAAAACCGATTCTTATAGAATTTCGCTGTGTATCTATAATTGTTCAGATACACTGCGAGGATATACATTCCGTTGTTCAACGACGAGATGTCGATGGCATTGTGATAGGCGTTGATTTTTTGGGAGTCAACGAGTGATCCTTCTATCGAAAAAATCTGATAGGTCAACATATCTCCGTCGCTTGCTGCCGCGTGGACGGTGAGGCGGGTACCTTCTTTGTTCACCGAGATGGCAAAATCTTCATAAAAGACGCCTTGTATTCCCCATTTCCCGTTCGTTTTGTTTCCCCAGATGTATTCTGCCAGTTCGGGATTGTCCACAAACGGGTTCCGGTTACCTTGTATGCCGTAGACGGCGTCGTTTCTGTCTGTTTCTTTTGTACTCACAGGGTCGTTTCGATGCCATTTGAGCAGTAATTCGGCTGCATTACTACTGAAAGTGGGATAGGCTGTTTTAGTCAGCATGGTTCTGACGCCCAGACTTGTCCATCTGCTTCTGAAGTCCTCGTAACAGGTGACCATGTACATATAGATACGGGCAAAGTCTCCTTTGTATTCGTCGGCCGGCTCAAAGAGCGCTCCCCGATAGGACGGACTGTATGTGGGGCCTTCGCCTGTTTTTATGACGCCATTTGTGAAGATGATGTCGTCGACTTCGCCCGGCGGATAGTTCGACTTGGCGGAGTTGGCTGTTGCATTTGAGGGCTGCAAGTTGTGTAAATCGCCGTTGGCGTCGCCGTAGTCGCCGTTCAACTGCCACCAGCTTCTTGGCATACAGTGTTCACGGTTTTGTATCCTGCCGTCGTAGCTTGCATACCGGTCTGTCGAATACATGTCCCAGAAATAGCCGTCCGGATGCCAGTCGGTCGTTTTAAAGTAGGTGTACCACCAAATGGATGTGCTTGAATTGTATTCCAGGTAGTTGTGTTTGCGGATTATGTCATGCAGGGCTGTTTTCAGTTCGCCTTTTGATTTTCCTTCCGCATCCTTATAATAGTCGGACGGCGCCTGTGCGAAAACGATAATGGAGAGATGGACGAAAAAGAGCAGGAGTGTTTTTCTCATAAAATTCATGTTAACAGTGATAGAAAAGGCAGGAAAACTCGTTTCTGAGAAACGGTTTCCTGCCGACGATTCATTGTAATACAACAGAAAAAAATCCGCGTGCAAGATACGAATAATATTAAAATCCGGCGGTATGGGATAAATGAAAAAAGATTTTTTTTACCTGATAGGCTGTCACGGGCGTCGGGTGTATCACATTTTAAAGACGGCAGTCTGTCAATCTTCGGTTGTAATGCCGAAAATAGCGTGCAGTGTTTTTTCGATCACAGGAGGATAGTAGGTATATTCCAGTTGATGTACTTTTTCGGCGATTGTTTCGGTCGTATCGTCCGACTCGACGGTACACCGCGCCTGAAAAATGAGGGCGCCTCTGTCGTAGTTTTCGTTTACAAAATGGATGCTGATGCCTGTTTCCTTTTCGCCGGCCGCTTTTACCGCTTCGTGTACCCGCGCTCCGTACATGCCTTTCCCGCCGAATTTGGGTAACAGGGCGGGATGAATGTTGATGATTTTTTGAGGATAGGCGTCAATCAGTACTTGCGGGATTTTCAGTAAAAACCCGGCCAAAATAATGGCGTCAATATCAAACTGCTTCAATAATTCGAGGATTTTCTTTCCGTCATTGAACTCTTCGCGCGAAAAAGTCAACGAAGGGACTTTCAGCCTTTTCGCACGCCGATGTACACCGGCCTCAGGATTGTTCGACAGAATGAGCAGACAGGAAATGGTTCCGGACGAGGAAAAATATTCAACAATATGCTCAACATTTGTCCCTGAACCCGAAGCGAAAAGAATAATTTTTACAGACATATTAACCGCTTTTTAATGTATTTCTTGCGCATATAGGGCACTTTCGTGCAAAAATATGCTATTTTTCATGTGTTTATTATGGCTAATCAAGAAAAAATACTTTTCTTTGCATCGCAAAATTAAAAAACAAATTTTATTTAAGAACTTAAAGACGAAAATTATGTCAGAAATTGAAGCTAAAGTAAAAGCTATTATTGTCGATAAATTAGGCGTTGACGAAGCAGAAGTAACTCCTAATGCAAGTTTTACGAATGATTTAGGAGCTGACTCATTAGATACGGTGGAATTAATTATGGAATTCGAGAAAGAATTCGGAATCTCCATTTCGGACGAAGAAGCCGAACAGATTTCCACCGTAGGTGATGCTATCGCTCATATTGACGCAATTCAAAAATAATTCTTTTCCACTTTTACCATGGAGTTGAAAAGAGTTGTAGTAACCGGTCTCGGCGCAATTACTCCGCTGGGCAAAACCGTATCCGAAACATGGAACGGGATTATCAACGGAGTAAGCGGTGCGGGGCCGATTACTTATTTTGACGCATCGATGTTTAAAACAAAATTCGCATGTGAAGTGAAGAATTTTGATCCGCTGGCCTATTTCGACCGAAAAGAGGCGCGGAAACTGGATTCTTATGCCCAATATGCGATTATTGCAGCAAAAGAAGCGCTCAAAAACAGTTATATCGATTTAGAAAAAATAGATAAAGATGAAGTCGGAGTCATCATGGCTGCAGGCATCGGAGGTATCAGAACGCTGGAAGAAGAAGCGGGCTATTATTTTTCGCATAAAGAACAGGGTCCGAAATACAACCCGTTCTTCATTCCGAAAATGATTTCGGATATTGCCGCAGGTCACATTTCGATCATGTACGGATTTCGCGGGCCGAATTATGCGACCGTTTCGGCTTGCGCTTCGGCAACGAACGCCCTGATCGACGCATTTAATCTGATTCGTCTCGGGAAAGCAAATGTTATTTTCGCAGGCGGTTCGGAAGCATCCATTACGCCGTCGGGTGTTGGAGGCTTCAATGCGATGACAGCGCTCTCGACTCGCAACGACGATCCCGAAGGCGCATCGCGACCGTTCAGCAAAAGCCGCGACGGATTTGTAGTAGGCGAAGGTTCCGGCTGTCTTGTGTTGGAAGAACTGGGACATGCACTGTCGCGCGGAGCAAATATCCTTTGCGAAATGAAAGGAACAGGCTTGTCTGCCGACGCTTTCCACATGACGGCAACGCATCCCGAAGGATTGGGAGCACGACTGGTGATGGAACGCGCTCTGAAAGATGCCGAAATGAAGGCCGAAGAGGTTGATTATATCAATGTACACGGCACTTCAACACCGGTGGGCGACCCCTCCGAAGCTAAAGCAATCAAGGAAGTCTTTGGCGAACATGCCTACAAACTGAACATCAGTTCGACCAAATCGATGACAGGACATTTGCTTGGTGCGGCAGGTGCAATCGAAGCCCTGTTTGCAATAAAGGCAATTGAAGAAAGCATCGTGCCGCCGACAATCAATTTTCACGAAGGCGACGAAGATCCCGAAATTGACTATAAACTCAATTTTACATTCAATCGGGCACAGAAACGTGAAATCAACGTGGCTTTGTCAAATACATTCGGATTCGGCGGACATAACGCAAGCGTTATTTTCAAAAAATATTCGGAATAACCTCTCGTGATAAAGAAAATTTTTGAAATAATAAGGCTCTTATCGAAAACTCGAAAGGAGCCTTATTTGTCGTTTTATAACCTGCTCGGATTCTATCCCGACAATATCGGTTATTATCAATTGGCGCTTCGCCACAGTTCTGTTGCCGTGCTTGCAAAAAACTGCGTACCGATCAGCAATGAGCGGCTGGAGTTTTTGGGCGACGCCGTTTTAAGTTTGATTACGGCCGATATGCTCTATCACCGTTTTGGCAATAAAAGCGAGGGCTTTCTGACCGACGCCCGATCGAAAATCGTCAACCGGGAAGTGTTGAACAAATTGGCTTTCGCTATCGGACTCGACAAACTTTTGATGTACTCAAAATCGCTGATAACACCCGAAAAAACGAACATCTACGGCAATGCCATAGAAGCGCTAATCGGCGCAATCTACCTGGATCGAGGATATGAAACATGCCGACAGTTTATCGAGGAAAAATTGTTCGTCAAAAAGTTTGATATTGCGAAACTAATTACCACCGAAACCAATTTCAAGTCAAGGATCATCGAATGGGCGCAAAAAAGACATTTTGAAATACGGTTTGATACCAAAGTGATGACGTCGGAGATGTATAATTTTGAGACCGTCCTGTTTATTAATGATAGAGAAATCTGCGATGGTTTCGGCAAAACAAAAAAAGAATCACAACAGAACGCATCGAAAAAAGCATGCAGACTTGTGATAAAGACCCCGCAGATCGTCTATATGAAAAAAGGTCAGAAATAAATCCGCAAGAAAAAAACAGTACTTTTATCGACATGTTGAACAAAAAAAAATGATGTAATTATGAGACTGATAATACAACCCGATTATCAAAGCATATCGGAATGGGTGGCCAACTATGTAGCGGCTAAAGTAAAAAAAGCGAATCCGACAGAAGAAAACCCCTTTGTGTTGGGTCTTCCTACAGGTTCTTCTCCGTTGGGGATGTACCGACAGTTGATCCGTCTGTACAAAAAGGGGCTTGTTTCGTTTGAGCATGTTGTTACATTCAATATGGATGAGTATGTGGCTCTGCCGCGCAACCATGAGCAAAGTTATTACACTTTTATGTGGCATAATTTCTTCAGCCATATCAATATTAAAGCCGGAAATACAAATATCCTGAACGGCAATGCACCCGACCTGCAACAGGAATGTGCCGATTTTGAAGCGAAAATAGCATCTTATGGCGGCATTGATTTGTTTTTGGGGGGAATCGGCCCCGACGGACACATTGCTTTTAACGAACCCTGCTCATCGTTAACATCGCGCACCCGTGAAAAAACCTTGACGACGGATACAATCATTGCCAATTCGCGCTTTTTCGACAATGATGTAAATAAGGTTCCGAAAACAGCATTGACAGTGGGAGTGGGAACGATTTTGGACGCAAAAGAAGTGCTGATCATTGTGAACGGACACGGCAAAGCCCGCGCATTGAGACACGGAGTGGAAGAGCCTATGAGTCATATATGGACAGTCAGCGCCTTACAGATGCACCCGAAAGGGATGATTGTCTGCGATTATGACGCTTGCGCCGAATTGAAAGTGGGAACCTACAAATACTTTTTGGACATTGAAAAAGACTATTTGAATCCCGATTCGCTGCTGTAAAAAGCGGATGATGTCCTGCACAAGAAAACGAGGTTGTCTCTCAAAAGGGACAGCCTCTGTTTTTTATAAGGAGTCGAGTCGTGCTTATGACTGAGTTACGTCGTTTACAAGCGGCAGTGTTAGTCCCGCCTTGTTTATTCGGACGGTTTGACCGCCGTTTATCCCGCATTTTTAAGGATGAACAACCGGAGAAAATCCCGGCGCTTATCCGTCGGAATTTCCATATGGACGCAAGAAAATTTCCTTCACTATGGAAATTTTCTTGCGTCCTTACGGAAATTTTCTTGCGTCCTTACGGAAATTTTCTTGCGTCCTTACGGAAATTTTCTTACGTCCTTACGGAAATTTTCTTGCGTCCTTACGGAAATTTTCTTGCGTCCTTATGGAAATTTTCTTGCGTCCTTACGGAAATTTTCTTGCGTCCTTACGGAAATTTTCTTGCGTCCTTATGGAAATTTTCTTGCGTCCTTACGATTTTGAAAGAATTTGTTTCCACATCAAAGGATTCTACTTATCTGGTGTTTACCTTTACTTATCTATGTCCTCACTGTATGAATTCTATCGAAAATTTAAACCGGTATGAATCTTCGGGTTCAGTGGACAAAGTCATTGGTATCGCGTTGGAAGATTCTATTGCGGAATACAGGTTTAAGGAGATTTTTAAGCCTGAGTTTAGTATAAGAAATTATCCGGCAGGTACGCTTTTTCGCTTAACAAATTCTTTTCCGGTTGCCTACTATATTAAAAACGATTCCATAATGGCTGAACTATCGGGTGAATTGCCTTGCAGCTATGTATTTATTCAAAAAAATGGCAGAACTGACAAAAAGTAGAGAGTAGCAACATTGTGAGCGGTGCAAAAACCGATACGGGTTACGTTTTTCCTCTTTTTCCCCTGTTTCATGGTGTGAGAGAGTTTCTGCCGACGCGGATTTCCGTCTCTGTGCCCTTGCATCACTTCGAGTGTCCGGTTATTAGAATCAAACAAGCGGGAATGACGGGTATATACGTCATGGGTAGCGCTGCGGTCGATATGACGGGGTTTCGTACCTGACGGCACAGTTTAGTGTTTAGCGATTAGTTGTTCGCCTGCCATTAGCATTAAGAAGAGACGTGCTCAATGAAGGGAATCTTTAAACACTTTCATATAACTACCCTGTAACTATCTGCTATGAACAGTATTTGCATGGCTGCGCCGAGAGTTATTCTTTTTTTTGCACTTGACAAAATATAGAGGGGGACTAATCACTGTCTTTCGGGGCGTTGCGGGGCAGAGCCCCGCAGAGGGGGTAG
>JAIRTG010000120.1 GCA_031255055.1 Prevotellaceae bacterium | reverse complement strand
TATAGTGCTGAATGGTCTTGCTGCATGGCTGCGCCGAAAGTTATTCCTTTTTTTGCACTTGACAAAATATAGAGGGGGACTAATCACTAATCACTAATCACTATAAACGCTGTCTTTCGGGGCGTTGCGGGGCACCGCCCCGCAGAGGGGGTAGCGGAAGACGCCGTAGGCGGCTGAAGCGAGGGGGAGACTTCCCCCACCTAAATTTCTTTCTCTTTCTCTTCTTGAAGGAAGACCGCTAAATAGAATCAGCCACTTACAAAGAATGTAAATGGCTGATTTTCGATGTCGGGATGACAGGATTTGAACCTGCGACCACACGCCCCCCAGACGCGTACTCTACCGGGCTGAGCTACATCCCGAAAATGGTGGCGCAAAGGTACATATTTTTTTGATTTTCCAAAAACCCGTTGACGTTGTTTTTGCAAAAGAAGGGACGAAACAATAAAATCCTGTTTTTTTACATCAAAGGACTGAATAACCGTGCCAGCGATTCTTTCAATCTTTGCCATTTGCTTCGTTGACTCCAGGCTGTTAACGAAATTTCTTCGCAAACTTCCAAATCCTGTAGAAACAGTTTCTTCAGGTGTAAGGCCGAAGTTTTTTCGTAGATAAAGGCGTTCACTTCAAAATTTTGTTTGAAACTGCGTTCGTCCAGGTTCGTCGAACCGATGATTGAAATAAAGTCGTCAATCACAATGGCCTTGCTGTGCAGAAATCCGCCTTTGTATTGAAAAATACGAACGCCCGATTCCATGATGCTTTTCAGATAGCTATGTGTACAGGCGTCGGTCATGCGCGAATCCGATTTTTGGGGAATCATCAACCGGACGTCAACGTTGCTCAAAGCGGACATCTTGATGCACTCGTCAAGGATTTCGCTCGGCACGTAATAAGGAGTGTGGATATACACGTATTGCGTCGCCGACATGATCGCTGATACAATCCCCTGCATGATCGACGGATGATCGGTGTCGGGGCCGCTCGGAACAATCTGTATAAGGTTCTCCGAGAAAATTTTCGGCGCCGGATAATACTTCTCTTCCTTAATCAACTTCCGCTCGACAAAATACCAGTCAATCAAAAAAAGCATTTGAAGCCCGTGCACTGCCGAACCTTCTATCCGTACAAAAGTATCGCGCCATTTTCCCAGCTTGTTGCCATATCGGTATCTGTCGGCAATGTTCAGTCCGCCTGTAAATCCGATGATGCCGTCAACAACCACAATTTTGCGATGGTTGCGGTAGTTCACCCTGCTTCTTGATAGCCGCAGGCGCATCGGCAGAAATGCATTCAGATATACGCCTGCTTTTTTCAACGATTTGATGTATTTTTTCGACAGGTTGAAACTTCCCCAAAAATCATAAATCATCCGTACACGTACGCCTTCTCTGGCTTTTTCGATCAGCAGTTCTCTCAACTGGTTTGAAATACGGTCGTCGTTTACAATGAAAAATTCGATGTGGATGTGGTCTTTTGCCGAACGTATTGCTTCAAACAGCGCGTCATAGGTGCTTTCGCCGTCGGCATAGATGTCTATTTTATTGTAGGCATAGCCGGCCGACTCCGAATTGTTATACAAAAGTTTTAGGATGTTCAACTGATTGTTGTCCATGTGCGAAGTGTTGAGCCTGCTGAGGTCAAACGAAGCCACAGGATGATTGGTGACGCGACGAATACTTTTTTTAGAAATGATTTTTTCTTTGCGGAAATTTTGTCCCAGAAAGAGGTAAAAAATCAGTCCGACAACAGGAACAAACAGCAGTACGATGATCCACGCTAAGGATTTTGTCGGATAACGGTTTTCGAGTAAAATAACCAGGATGATGGAGATGATAACATAAAAATAAAAGAGTATCAGCAATAATTCTACAACAGGATGCATAAGAAGTCGGTTTAAACATTAGATACATTCTCAATATTTTCTGCGGAAACGGGCTGCTTGTGTTTGTTCTTATAATGTAGCCATTTATTTCCGCCATACGTTTTGACAATGTCGGGCACATCCGAAAATGCAGGCGCTTGCACGCCGTTGCCGATTGCCGTATGGCCGACCTCCACATTTGCTTCATCCCACAGTCCGGAAGCAATGAAAGTGTTCAGCAGTTGGGCGCCCCCTTCAACTAAAACAGATTGAATATTCTTCTTGTAGCACATATTCAGCATATTTTCAATTAATTTTTCGTTGAAATCAATTTTTATATATTCCACATTTTTTTTAGCCACATTTTTTTTCGGCGGATGTTCTTTTTCGGTAAACAGGACTGTCGGCGTTTTTCCATCAAAGATATTAAACTCCCTGTTTATTCTCAGCCTTCTGTCAATTGCAATCCTGACAGGGTTTCGCCCCCTCCAGTTTCTTAATGTCAGATGCGGGTTGTCAAGCGCTATTGTCTGCGTTCCCACCATTATCGCCTGATTTTCGGCACGCATTTTATGCGTAAGCTGTGCCGTCACGTCATTCGATATGAGTAGCGCCTTACCGTTTTCGACCGATTGGCGCTTTTTGTCGATAAAAGCATCGTATGTCTGTGCCCATTTCAGAAAAACGTACGGCCTTTTTTGTAAGAAGTAGGTAAAGAAACGCTTGTTCAGCATACGACACGCATCCTCCATCACACCGACAGTCACTTCAATACCTGCATTCGTCAATATTTCGATACCTTTTCCGGCTACTTTCGGATTGGGGTCAGATGAGCCGATTACGACGCGCGGAATTTGCTTTGAAACGATTAAATCGGCACAGGGGGGCGTTTTCCCATAGTGCGAACAGGGTTCCAGATTGACATAGAGGGTCGATTTTTCCAATAAAGACGGCTCTTTCACCGAACGGATGGCATTTGGCTCGGCATGTGCGCCCCCATACCGTCGGTGAAATCCTTCGCCGATAATCTTACCGTCGTACACCAGCGCCGCGCCTACCATCGGATTCGGCGCTGTGTAGTATTCACCGCATTTTGCCAGTTGCAGGCAACGCTTCATATACAGTGTGTCATTGTTCATAGGTACCGGAAATTTGGTTGGAGCGCCTTGCTGCCCGGCGGCATAATTTTATATCTTTGCACCCCTGATGAAAATTTTTTTTAAACATATACGCAGCCATCTCAAGCCGTTTTATTCCGAAAATGAAGTACGTGATTTTTCATATTTAATTGTAGAAAAAATAACGGGGTTGTCGTTTTCCGAAATGGTGTTAAACAAAAATATAATTTTTTCGCCGAATCAACGAAACATTGCGGATGCTTTTGTCGATAAACTGAAAAATAAATTTCCGATACAGTACCTGCTGGGCGAGACGGATTTTTACGGACTGCGATTCTACGTGGATGAAAATGTGCTGATTCCCAGACCCGAAACCGAAGAGCTTGTCGAATGGATTGCATCGGATTATCATCCGGCGGCGGCGTTCAACTTTTTGGATATTGGCGTTGGGAGCGGGGCTATTGCCGTCACGTTGAAACATTTGTTTAGAAATGCCGCTGTAGATGCCTTTGACATTTCGGAACCGGCCATCGGCGTCGCCAAGCAGAACGCCAAGCGGAACAAAACAGCTATTTCATTCCACCGAATCGACATACTGCAAGCGCCGCTAATCGACAAAAAATGGGACATCATTGTGAGCAATCCGCCTTATATCCGCGACAGCGAAAAACGCGACATGGACACAACCGTGCTCGATTATGAGCCTCATATCGCGCTTTTTGTCCCCGACGGAGACGATTTATTGTTTTACCGACAAATCGCACTATTTGCCCGCAGTCATCTAAATGAAAAGGGATGCGTCTATTTTGAAATACACCGGGACGCGGGAGAAAGGGTTGTGAAACTACTCCAATCATTGCATTTTCGGCAGGTAGAACTGCGAAAAGACATGTCGGGAAACGACCGCATGATAAAAGCCCAGCGCTTTCACTAATTTTATAATACTCATTAAAAAGTATGCTTGACCGATTTAAAATCCTTACTTTTGCCGGCGATAAAATTAAAATCATAACCAAACACATTATTATCTATTATGAAAAACATAACCGAACGCTTTTTAGACTACGTAAGCTATTCGACAGCTTCCGACGAAACAACAAATATGACTCCGAGTACGCCGGGTCAGATGGTTTTCGCAAAACACCTTGCCGAAGAACTGAAATCGATCGGATTAGAAGACGTTTCGCTCGACAAGAACGGCTACATCATGGCAACGCTGCCTGCAAACATTGATAAAGAGGTACCAGTCATCGGATTCATAGCCCACATAGATACGAGTCCCGACATGAGCGGTAAAAATATCAAAGCCCGGATTGTTAAAAACTACAACGGCGAAGATATTTTGCTTAATGAAGAACAAGTCATCGTATTATCGCCCGACACATATCCCGAAATATTAAAATACAAAGGTCAGGACATCATTGTGACCGACGGCACCACTCTTTTAGGCGCCGACGATAAAGCCGGAATTGCCGAGATTGTAACGGCGATGGAATACCTGATTGCGCATCCCGAAATTAAACACGGAAAAATCCGCATAGCATTCACTCCCGACGAAGAGATAGGGCAGGGGGCCGACCATTTTGACGTAAAAAAATTCGGCGCCGAATGGGGATATACGATTGACGGCAGCGAAATAGGCGAATTAGAATATGAAAACTTCAATGCTGCGGGCGCCAAAGTCACATTCAAAGGATTGAACGTCCATCCGGGCTATGCGAAACATAAAATGATCAATTCCATGCGCATTGCTTTCCAATACGCGAACATGCTTCCCCGCCACGAAACGCCCGAGCATACCGAAGGTTACGAAGGATTCTACCATCTGGTAAGCATGTCGGGAACGGTCGAAGAATCGGTATTGAGTTACATTATCCGCGACCACGACCGCGACCGCTTTGAACGCCGCAAAAAAGAAATGCAGCATCTTACCAATAAAATAAATGCCGAATTCGGAGAAGGTTCGGCGGTTATCGAAATCCGCGACCAATACTACAACATGCGCGAAAAAGTAGAACCCGTGATGCACGTCGTTGACTTGGCGGAAGAATCAATGAAAGAAATCGGCATAACGCCCAACATTAAACCCATTCGCGGCGGGACAGACGGCGCTCGTCTTTCGTTTGAAGGGCTACCCTGTCCCAACATCTTTGCGGGAGGACACAACTTTCATGGCCGTTTTGAATACCTGCCCATTCCCTCGATGGAAAAAGCGATGCGATTGATTGTAAAAATCATAGAAAAATCGGCTAAAAAATAAATCCGTCGTTCAATCCGATAATACACATATTAATAATATCACCACATGAAAACTACAGCTTTTACAAACATCCACATTGCGCTGGGCGCAAAAATGCACGAATTTGCCGGATACAACATGCCGATAGAATACAGCGGAATAATCGACGAACATTTGACTGTCAGAAACGCGGTCGGCGTCTTTGATGTTTCGCACATGGGCGAATTTTGGGTAAAAGGCCCGAACGCGCTTCCATATCTTCAAAAAATAACATCCAACAACGTAGCCGTGCTATCTCCCGGAAAAGTACAATACAGTTGCTTTCCGAATGGGAAAGGCGGTATTGTCGACGATTTTCTCGTCTACTGTTTTGAGCCGGAGAAATACCTCCTGGTTGTGAATGCGGCCAACACGCAGAAAGACTGGGACTGGTGCGTAAAAAACAACACCGAAGGCGCCGAATTACAAAACTCATCCGACAACACCGCTCAGTTAGCCATACAAGGCCCGAAAGCCACCGAAATGCTTCAAACGCTGACCTCCGTCAACCTTTACGACATTCCCTACTACAATTTCAAAGTAGGCGATTTCGCCGGTGTCAAAGAAATTATTCTGTCGAATACGGGATACACCGGAGCGGGAGGATTTGAACTCTATTTTTATCCCGAAGACGGCATAAAAATCTGGGACGCACTATTTGAAGCAGGCAAAGCATTCGGATTAAAACCGGTCGGATTGGGAGCACGCGACACCCTTCGCCTCGAAAAAGCCTTTTGCCTCTACGGAAACGACATCGACGATACCACTTCACCGATAGAAGCAGGTTTGGGATGGATAACAAAATTCCCCGAAGGGAAACATTTCATCGACCGTCCCTTGCTCGAAAAGCAAAAAACGGAAGGCACATCCCGCAGACTAATACGGTTCGATTTACTCGAAAAAGGGATTCCCCGTCACGGTTACGAAATTGTGGATGAAGCAGGAGAGGTCATCGGCCATGTAACATCGGGAACCATCCTGCCCGGGACGAAAACAGGTATAGGCATGGGTTACGTAAAAACCGGATACGAAAAAGGCGAAAAGCGAATTTTTGTCAACATCCGCAACAAACACATCGCAGCCCAATTAAAGAAATGACGGTGTTGGCATCGTCTGTTTTTTTGATATAAGAGGGAAGGGACTTTACGTTTCATCCCTCTTTTTTTGTGGCGTCAATTTTCGGGAAAACGTCAGCTTCCCCCTTCCCATTGAGGAAGATTGATAAAAGACATTCGGGTAGGAGAAGTTTCCCCTCGCTACATCCCATCGTAGGCATCTTCCTTGAAGAAAGAGAAAGAAAAAGAGAAAGAGCATTAGGGGGGGGAAGTCTCCCCCTCGCTTCAGCCGCCTACGGCGTCTTCCGCTACCCCCTCTGCGGGGCTCTGCCCCGCAACGCCCCGAAAGACAGTGTTTATAGTGATTAGTGATTAGTGATTAGTGATTAGTGATTAGTGATTAGTGATTAGTCCCCCTCTATATTTTGTCAAGTGCAAAAAAAAAGAATAACTCTCGGCGCAGCCATGCAAATACTGTTCATAGCAGATAGTTACAGGGTAGTTATATGAAAGTGAT
>JAIRTG010000061.1 GCA_031255055.1 Prevotellaceae bacterium | reverse complement strand
CAGGCGATGTTGGTTATCCTGAAAAACGGCGGATTGCAAGGCGGCGGAACAAACTTCGATGCGAAAACACGTCGCAACTCCACCGATTTGGAAGATATATTCATTGCCCACATTGCGGGTATGGATGCTTTTGCACGAGCGTTAGAATCGGCCGCAGCCATCCTGGAAGAATCCCCATACAGCGAAATGCTGAAAAACCGTTACGCTTCGTTCGACACCGGAAAAGGCAAAGAGTTTGAAGAAGGAAAACTTTCGATGGAAGAACTCACCGCCTACGCGCACACAAAAGGCGAACCCGCCCAAACAAGCGGAAAACAGGAACTGTACGAAGCAATTATAAACATGTATATTTGAAACCGGTCTCAAGTTACGGATTCGGGCTTCACCGAAGCCCTTCCGTAACTTGTTCAATCACCTGCTCAAGTTCGGGTTTATGCGCCGGTTCAAAAAACATTCGCAGCCCGCAACTCACAATACAACATACAACACAACACTTACAGCATGAATAAAGCATACAATGCCACCTATATCTTCGGGATAACGCTGGTAGCGACACTCGGAGGCTTGCTTTTTGGCTACGACACAGCGGTTATTTCGGGAGCGGAAAAATCAATTCAGGCGTATTTGATTCACTCTTTAGGTTTTGGCGCCTTCGCCCACGGGGTGACGGTTTCGAGCGCACTAATCGGATGTATCATAGGAGGCGCCGTTTCGGGATTTCTTTCCAACCGTTTAGGTCGCAAGCGCACGCTCCAATTAGCCGGATTTTTGTTCTTCACATCGGCTTTAGGTTCGGCCTGCCCCGAATTTTTATTTTTTGAAAAAGACAATCCGACAATGGGTTTACTCGTCATGTTCAACTTCTATCGCGTATGGGGAGGGATTGGCGTTGGGTTAGCATCGGCGGTTTGTCCGACTTATATCGGCGAAATTGCGCCGGCCGAGATACGCGGTCGTTTAGTTTCGTGCAATCAGTTTGCGATTATTTTCGGGATGCTCGTCGTCTATTTCGTCAACTGGGGCATTGCCAACGGGCAAACCATCGCATGGATCAACGACATCGGTTGGCGCTATATGTTTGCATCGGAAGCCATTCCTGCGGGATTATTTTTTATGCTCCTTTTCTTTGTTCCCGAAACGCCGCGCTATCTGGCGCTGGTCGGACAGGAACAGAAAGCCCTGAGCGTTCTGGAAAAAATCAATGCCGTCGGAGAGCGTGCAAAAGAAATATTAAGCGAAATAAAAGACACCTTGCACGAAGGCACAAAAGCGAAAATATTCTCCTATGGGAAAAAAGTCATCATTATCGGCATATTGCTTTCGGTCTTTCAGCAATTTGTCGGCATCAACGTAGTGCTTTATTATGCGCCTCGTATTTTCGAGAGCATGGGTGTTGCCCGCGACGCTTCCATGTTACAGACCATCGTCATGGGATTGGTAAATGTGATATTCACAGTCCTTGCCATTATTACGGTTGACAAATGGGGGCGGAAACCCTTGTTGATTACCGGTTCCGTCGGCATGGCTATCGGCATGATTGCGCTTTCCGTTCTTTCGTGGTTCGACATCATCAGTATTCACACCTTGTTATTCATTATCATCTTCTCCGCCTCCTTTATGATGTCGTGGGGACCGATTTGCTGGGTATATATTTCGGAACTCTTTCCGAACAAAATACGCGGTCAGGCGGTAGCGATAGCTGTTGCATTCCAGTGGTTTGCCAACTTTCTGATTTCTTCAACCTATCCGGGCATGATGGAATTCAGCAGTTCATTCACCTACTCATTCTACGGTGCAATGGCGATACTTTCCGCCCTGTTTGTTTGGAAAATGGTTCCGGAAACAAAAGGGAAATCATTGGAACAAATCGAAAAAATTTGGAAAAAATAAGCGGACGATTATAGGTTAGCGATTCCCATAGATCTTCCGAATCACAGGCATTTCGGTTTGGAGAAAATCAGGTAAAAATTCGAGCAAAAAAAAGAGAAACTATTCAACAAGTTTCTCTTTAAAGTCTCGATTTGCGGGTATTGGTCACACACGTCTTTCTTTGATACGTGCTTTTTTACCTGTACGTTTGCGTAAGTAATACAATTTGGCGCGACGTACTTTACCGTATTTGTTTACGGTAATTTTTTCGATAAACGGTGAGTCCATCGGGAATATACGCTCTACGCCTACGTTTCCTGATATTTTACGCACAGTGAAACGCTTTTTGTCGCCATGACCTGAAATGCGTATAACATCTCCGCGAAATTCCTGCGTCCGCTGTTTGTTACCCTCAATAATACGGTAAGCAACTGTTACCGTATCACCGCTTCTAAATGCGGGAAATGTCTTCTTTTCTGCTGGGGCAAAAGCTTGCTCGGCAATTTTAATAAAATCCATCTTATATTTAATTTTTATGTTAACTGCGCAATATTCACAGACCTCCACTTTATTCTGCCAGAGATTGCGCAAAATTTTGGGTTGCAAAAGTAATGTTTTTCTCAAATAAAACAAAACGTTGTTGTTCTTTCGCAAGCAACAGCCGCTTTGTCCTGAAAGTTATATTGATACGTGTCGGCTGAGGATCAATATCCCCATTTCAAATAGATGGCTCCCCAATTAAATCCGGCACCAAATGCCGTTAAGATGATGTTGTCTCCTTTCTTGAAGTTTTTTTCCATATCCCAGAGGCATAATGGAATACTTGCTCCCGAAGTGTTTCCGTATTTTTCAATATTGACAACAACCTTGTCGTAACTGACGCCTGTACGCTGTACCGTTGCGTCGATAATCCTCAAATTTGCCTGATGCGGAATCAGCCAATTAATATCTTCTGATTTCAGGCTGTTTTTTCTCATGATTTCGGCGGATACTTCCGACATCTCCGAAACGGCATTTTTAAACACCGCCCGTCCTTCCTGATAAATCGTATGCAGGTTTTCGTCAACAGTTTGGTGACTTGCGGGCATAGCCGAACCTCCTGCTTTTAGTTGCAGATGCTTTCCTCCCGCTCCGTTTGTACGCATGATAAAATCCATCACCCCTACATTTTCGGTTGTCGGTTCCACAAGCACCGCTCCCGCTCCGTCTCCAAACAGGGGAGCGGTCGTTCTATCATTGTAATTAATGATCGACGACATTTTTTCGGCGCCAATGACCACTATCTTTTTGTAACGTCTCGATTCGATGGCGGTCGCTGCTGTCGACAGTCCGAAGACAAAACCCGAACAGGCGGCCTGTAAATCATAAGCCATCGCGTTTTTTATGCCGACTCTGTCTGCAATCGTCGATGCGCATGAAGGAAAAATATGATCGGGAGTTGATGTTCCGCAGATAAGCAGTTCTATATCTTCCGGTTTGGTGCCTGTTTTTGAGAGCAGGTCTTCAACTGCTTTTACGCCCAAATGGGACGTTGCCAAGTTTTCGTCTTTCAGGATTCGTCTTTCTTTGATTCCGACGCGGGTGGTGATCCATTCATCTGTTGTGTCCATCATTTGGCTGAGTTCCCGATTTGTCAAAACATATTCCGGAACATATCCGCCAACACCTGTGATAACAGCATTCATCTTTGACATAAAAATAAGGATGATAATTTTATGCAATAAAAAAAACCAAGCCCTAAAGTATTAAACCCGGGCTCGGATATTTTTCTTCACAAGTTGCTTTTGCATTTAATTAGGTGGTGGCCAATTTTTCAACGGCCAATTTACCTCTGTAATAACCACACTCGCCACAGACGGTGTGATAGATGTGAGCTGCTCCGCAATTTGAGCAAACAGCTAATGTCGGAATTTGTGCTTTGTAATGTGTCCTTCTTTTTGCAGTTCTTGCTTTTGATTGTCTTCGTTTAGGATGTGCCATCTTACTATTTTTTTAATTGGTTTCTGAAATATTCTTTAAAATATCCCATCTGGGATCTGTATAATCTTCGTTATAGGCAGTTTCATCTTCGTCCATATCGTCATCAAAATCATCTTCGTCATCTTTTTGCCTTGTCAGGTGTTTTTTCAGTTTACCCGCCATTGTTTTGTTACATTCGCCCGAAGGATGAACATGTTTCATCGGGATGTTCAGTACGATAAATTCGTACAGAAACCAGGCGATATTTATCACACCGTCTTTTTCCGGAACGACAACGATTTCGCCTTCTTCCGAAAAATCAACTCCTAATTTAACTTGAATTTTGTCTTTATACCGGACAAGCTGGTTCATGTCGTCCAGACAGCGATCGCACGGTAGTTTTATCACGCCGTCCAAATCAAACAAAAGCTCGTACACTTCCGAAATTCTTTTTACATTCACAGTGGCTTTGACACTGCCTCTTTGTACTTCGGGGCTATCAATCTTCTTAAAAAAAACATCATCCAAATTAAATTCAAATGATTGTTTTTCCGATTTCATATCCTTCAACGGGATATTGTATTGTTCAAATTTAGGCATTATGTTCCATTGTTGAAAAACCGTGCAAAGGTATAAAATATGTTTTGTTTACGAAAAGATTTCTCTTTATTTTGCATAAAAACACGCTTTTTGCACCTGCAAAATAACGGATAATAAAACGGCCTTTTGCGGGGACTTTTATTATCCGGAAAAGAATTTATACTTTTGGCGTTTTTAAAAAAGCGAATCAACCAAATTAGACCAAACATGAAAGTATATAAATTCGGAGGAGCGTCTGTTCGTTCGGCAGAAGGCATACGAAACATTTTGCGCATTGTTTCGGCGGTCGAAGACGATTTGTTCATTGTAGTTTCGGCGATGGGGAAAACAACCAATGCGATGGAAATTGTTCTGGATCATTTTATGAAAGTGAAAGATGTAGATGCGTTGGCAAAATTGGCCGAAGTAGCGTCATATCACAACGAAATCATTGATGCATTGTTTGCGAATCCCGAAAACGGGCGAGCGGTTATCGCGCCTGTTTTTGATGAGATAAGAAAATACATCGACGAAGAGCCTGCCGACGATTACGACAAATGCTACGACAGACTGGTATCTTATGGCGAAATTATCTCGACAAAAATTGTTTCGGCCTACCTCAGCGAGTCGGGCGTTGCAAACAAATGGCTCGACATGCGCAAACTATTGGTCACCGACAGCAATTTCAGGGAGGCCAACGTACGCATGGAAGAATCGCAGGAGCGCATAGAGAAAGCCGCCGACTTTTCCGAATCGAAAATTTATATCGGACAGGGATTCATCGGCGCCAATATCAACGGCAACCCGACAACTTTGGGACGCGAAGGTTCCGATTATACGGCTGCCGTTGTGGGGAATCTGCTGAATGTCGAAAGCGTCAGTATCTGGAAAGACGTTCCGGGAATCTTGAATGCCGACCCGCGCATTTTTGAAAATACGGTACACATTCCCGAATTGAGCTATCTGGACGCCGTTGAACTGGCCTACAGCGGTGCCCAGGTGATACACCCGAAAACGATCAAACCGCTCGAAAACAAAAAAATTCCGCTATACGTCCGTCCCTTCAACGACCCCTCGGCAATCGGTTCGGTCATCAGGGGCAGGATCCAGAAGCCCATATCCGTTCCGATTCTCATCCTGCGCAACAATTTGGTACTTGTCACCATGCGTCCGCGCGATTTCTCCTTTGTTTTGGAAGAAAGTCTCACAAAAGCGTTCACGGTCATGAACAAGCACCGGCTCAAAGTCTCGCTGGTACAAAGTTCCGCTATCAGCATTTCTGTCTGCGTGGACGACAACCGCTATCTGACCGGCGCTTTAGACGAGTTGTCGAATGAGTTTAGGGTAAGCTATAACAGGGATCTTGAACTGCTTACGATTCGGGGGACAACAGACGAAATCATTGAGAAAAGTACCAAAGGACGGGAAATCCTGCTTTCGCAGCGTACCCGGAAAAGCGCACGCTACCTGATGCGCCAAAAATAACACCTGATTATACTGCGTGCGGGATGTTTTCGTGCAATGCCCGTAGGGAAGAGGTATTTTTGGGGGGAGACTTCCCCCACCTAAATCTCTTTCTCTTTCTCTTTCTTCCGACGTGACGAATCTTTCATCACCGACAAGATGAGCCGACGGTTCAAAATCTTGAATTAAATTCAAAAATCTGTGAATAATCCGGAGTTTTCCTATTAAATTTGTGGCTGTAAACTAATCCCCCCAAACGCGAAATATGCCACAAAAGAGAAAGAAAAAACAGCCCCCGCAAGTACGTCGTGACCCGATGAGTAAAACTTCTGTCGACCATACATGTATGGTTATACGCAAAATTCTTCGGGTGTACGGCTTCGATCCGGCGATCTTTGACCGATTCTCGAAACAACAACGACGTCTGATCTGCCTGCTGAAAGCAGAATCGCCACGTTTCAGGGTCGAAGAAGGTCACCGAGTACCGGGACGATTGGTCGATTTCGTGGCGGAATCGACTCACCGCTTTCTGCGGAATAATTGTTTTGGAGACGAAAGTGTCGGACTCTCCTTCCTGGAATTGGCTACATACGGCGTCGCTTTCTCGATGGTGGTGATGAATGCACGCGAATTGGGCGTCTTGAGACCGGAACAAGCCGAAATCTTCGACCGACTCGTCGAGCGCTTCAAAGATGATCGGGTGAACGATGACCTGATACCGGTGTCTACACATATCCGCCAAACGGTGATGATGATCTCTAAAGTGAACTTCCGTATCTACGGATATAACTGGAGATTCGAAAATAAAAAAGGGAAAAGCTATATCTCATCGACCGTTTTCCTGTCGTCGGAAGAACCTAAAACGATCCGCTTCTCCTATAACGGTAAAGATCGGACTGCTTTCCGTGTCCGCGCCGGACGCAATATCTCCCTCCCGGCCTACGACGCAAAAATCGACCGATGGTTCATCTTTCATAAAGACGAAAAACCGTTTGTGTATCTGGATATTTTTATCCAGTCGCACGCGCTGCAACGGGCGAAAGAACGGATAGATATATTCCCGGCACACCAAAAAAACTATTATGTGATGGAACCGCTGCTGTATATGCACCGGGTGGCGTATACTATTTCCGGACGCCCGTTGCTGGAATGTTATACCCAAGACGGAGATCAGGTGGTGAGATTCGGCTATTTCCCCTTTGTGATCCGAAATCGCCGACTGATAGTCATGACTTTTCTCCCGCTGGTGTCGGAAGAGGTCGTAGAAGGCGCTTCCCTGCACAGAGAACTGGGACTGCAAAAGGAGGATACCAAGTTTCTGGAAATGGACAAGCTGAGTTTCTTCCTTACGGTCGACTTTGAACAGATTCCTGTGCTGAAAAGGGCGCTGGAACGTACCGGTATCCGGCATCTGATGCGGTATGCCGCCAAACATCCCGATATGCAGTTCCGGATGAACCGACAAAAGACACAACTGGTGAAAAAATTCTTTGAACGTAAGGCCGAGTACGAAAGCACGATCCTGAACGATATGACAAATCAGTGATTAGACGCTCCCCCCCTGCCAATTGCGAGGCACAAACCGAGACAAGATTGCTTTCGTCACAGCTACTATCCGCGAACGTTGTTTCATTACAAGACGCTAAACACTAAGAAAGAGAATTAGGGGGGGGGAAGTCTCCCCCTCGCTTCAGCCCGCCTTCGGCGGTCTTCCGCTACCCCCTCTGCGGGGCGCTGCCCCGCAACGCCCCGTAAGACAGTGTTTAAATAGTGATTAGTGATTAGTGTTTAGTGTTTAATTATAGCGAATCAGCACTAAACACTAAACACTAAACACTAATCATAGCCAAGTTTGAAACCGATATAACATGTTCGTGGCAGTGCCGGTCCGTAAACATAAGCAGGGTCGCGGTCGATACCTCTATCGAAGTCCGCCTGATAGGAGTTAAAAATGTTTTTCATACCGGCAAACCACTGAATTTTGACTTCGTTCGAAAGTTTCATATTGTACGCTAATTTCATTCCGGCATCGAAAAACGGTTTTGAAATCCGTAATTCGCCCGCATCACGCAGATCGCCTTCGGGCAAATCAACGCCAAAATAAGGAACAAGCATTTTACCTGTATAATTTCCGGTTAGGGAAAGGCCGAAATTTTTGAAGAAATCCCAGTCGGCAGTGATGAAACCGTAGGTGTCGGGCGTACGGAAAAAACGTTTTTCGTCGAAATCGCCCGCCTCTTTATAACGGCTTGATTGTGCCGTAAAACCACCATTGACGGTCAATTTGTCGGCAACAGCCAGTTTTAACTCCATATTTACGCCTGCCACCGTTGCGCCGTCTTTGGCATTGATACGAGTATAAACAACGGCGCCGTTTTCGTCCGACGCACCGATTTCGTTACGGAAAGGATTGTGCAGTTGTGTCATAAATCCTTCAACAAGCAGCCCTGTATTGACTTTCCCGATGCGTTTGTTGAAATCGAGCGAAAATGTGTAACTCGATGAATTTTCCTGTTTCAGGTCGGCGGCGTTTCGGTGTGTCACACGGCGCGAACCGGAAGTTTCGATATGCAGATCTTCGTCGAAAATTTGCGGTGCGCGATAACCGCGAGAGTAAGCGGCACGGACTTGCAAATTCGGCGTAATGTCGAACATCAGCGTAGTTCGCGGAATAAACACATTGCCCGATTTGTTGCCCGACAGCTCTTGTCGCTCGTCGATTCGGTAATGCTCGAAACGGCCGCCGACAGAGAGTTTCCACTTGAAAATCCGCATTTCGTACTGTGCAAACGCGCCGTAGGTGTTGAGCGACTGATCGGAAGTAACCGTATTGTCGGTGTGCGGAACAGATAGAATCACGCCGTTTTCGATAACGGCATTGTCATAATCGGGGTAGCCCGACTTTTTGTCGATAAGATACGAGCCGGTATGTTCCAAGCCGCTCACAAGTGTTGCTTCCGGGCGTTCTTTCATTCGAAAATTTGCCTTGTACTGCGCACCGACATTGTAAGTACGGTCTTTGGTATTGCCGTAACTGTTCAACGATTGCGCTGCACCGTAGTAAGAATTACGGTCTAAAAACTGTCCCGAAGCAAAAACCGACAACATGTCACTCGTGCGAAAATACTGCTCGAAAGTGAGGGCGGCTGTTTTCATATCGTGCTTTACGGCTTCACAAATATCTCGCTCGTGTTCGGGATAATCCTGTTTATTTCCGCCGCTGCGTTCCTCGCGAATATTAAAGAAATCCAAAATCAATTTGTTACGCGACGAAATACGGTGAAATATTCGCGTACCGAGGACAAGATTTTTCATTGGTGCAATTTCCGAAAATCCGTCGCCGTTGGCATCAAACAGTTCTCGCTGCCGCATATTACCGAAAACGGCCATACCTGTTATTCTATTGTCGGTAACGAGCGAGGCGTTGAAATTGGCATTATGGTCGGGTCTTGCGGCATTTCCGACAAGTAAGGTATTGAAACCGGCTTCAAAAGCGTTGCGCACCGGTTCGCGCAGAATCAGGTTAACCGTACCGGCAATGGCATTTGACCCATAAAGCGCCGAGCCGCCACCGCGAACAATCTCAATGCGTTCGAGCATATTGGCGGGTATAAGTTCAAGTCCGTAAACGCCTGCCAATCCGGTGAAAATCGGTCGGCTATTGATAAGAATCTGCGAATACGAACCATCCATTCCGTTCATCCGAATTTGCGAAAAACCACAATTCTGGCAATCATTTTCGTAGCGCAAGCCGGCACAAAAATTCAGTCCGTCTCCCAGTACGGTCGCTTGTGTTGTTTCGAGCATTTTCAGTCCGACCGTAGTCACAATTATCGGGGCTTCGGTGCGGATTTGCGCACTTCTTCCGGCCGAAACAACCACTTCTTTGAGGAGTAACACATCCTCATCGACCGTAAAATTGATTTCCTGCGTTTCGTCACGGAGCATTATAACCGCTTGTTCCTTTGGTTCGTATCCCACACCCTGCACCACAATAACAAGTTGGCCTTCCGGCAAATTAGTCAGTTTATAATGTCCTGTAGCGTCGGAAGTTGTGCCGATCGTTGTATTTTTGACAGATACCGTCATATAGGGGATGTGTTCGCCTTGCTGACTAACGATATGTCCGAAAATATTAGCATCGCTCAGTTTGGCATGTTGAGCGAATGTCATGTTGGCAACGAATGCCATGCATACTAAAAGTATTACTTTAAGCGTAGTCGTATTTTTAATAGAATTCATTTTTATTTTTTTGATGTTATACATAAAAAGCTCGGACTTGACGGTTATCGACAACAAAAGAGTCGACAAACGCAAGTTCACATTCGTCGGACAGTTCAATTTTTCCGAAAAGAAATTATCGGAAGAGAACGTTTTGCGTCACTCGGCAGCAGGAAAACTTGTTTTGCTGCAGCCGAGTGACGTAAAACGACTAAATTTATTGAACGATATGTATTAACACCTTGGGGGGGCGCGAAGCGAGAAATAAATCTGTTCGCCGGAATCGTTTTTTTGATAGACAACCACCCAGCTATCCGACATCATTTGCCTGAAAACAGTCATAGAATAATCGGCGACAACATCGGGCGTCGTATTATAAAGATTGAGGTGATGTATCAGCACATATTCGTTAGCGCTATGTTGGTGCAACGGATTTGCGTAAGGGTGTGCGTGCATGACAAGGTGTCCATCAACCGTATGCCGGTGCATACAGAAAGCCAGTACCGACCAATAAAACAAAAACAACGACAGTATAAAAACCGTCGTCGCTGTTCGTATTTTATTGGTCATCCTTATGGTCATCTTACTTATCAAGTAAAAAAATTTCCGCAAAGGTAGCAATAAAATCCAAATCGTCACATTGCAGAATCGTCACGAATCACTAAACACTAAGAAAGAGAATTAGGGGGGGGGAAGTCTCCCCCTCGCTTCAGCCCGCCTTCGGCGGTCTCCCGCTACCCCCTCGGGGGGGCGCTCCCCCGCAACGCCCCGTAAGACAGTGTTTAAATAGCGATTAGTGATTAGCGATTAGTGATTAGTGATTAGTGATTAGTGATTAGCGATTAATCATAGCGAATCTGCACTAAACACTAAACACTAAACACTAATCACTATCCTCGGTCCTCGCTTTTACTGACAACGTCCTCGCTAAAAGAGACAAAATGGCAGCTCCGGGTATCCGCAGCTTCCTTTTTCGTCACGACCGTGCGCTCGTTCCGTCCGTCGGATAGTACACCAAATGAAGAAAGAGAAAGATAAGTAGGGGAGAGAGTCTCCCCACATGGGAAGAATGAA
>JAIRTG010000060.1 GCA_031255055.1 Prevotellaceae bacterium | reverse complement strand
GAACCGCACAACGAGAAAAAAACGCTATTCAGCAGTAATATATTTATATATCGACAGATTTTCTTCATTTGATGTCGCGTTTACCGTCCGGCTTTTTATGGCAATGGAATCAATATAATGAGTGGTATGATACACCGTATCGAGCGTATATGTTGTCAGATAACCACATTCAAAAGACAAAAGTTCTTCTTCGTTTTGATGCAATATCGTCAGTGTATCATTTATATCATTAAAAGTAAAAACGTAAAGCGTTTCGTTTTTAAATCTTTTCAGGAAAACATTCACATCGCTTCTCTTTTTTTGATTGTTTATCAACACGGAGTCCACTCCGACACCTTTCACCGTCAGACTGTCGAGTGTGAGCGTACCTGTTCCGACAGCGCCCGTTTCGCTATCAGTTGTCTGCTGATAGAACCTGACTCGCATCGCGACGTACATGTTTTGACGACAAGTATCGTCGCTGCCGCATGAAATAAACAGGCCGATAAAAAAAGCAATTATTATCGTGATTCTTATTTTTAACATCCGCTCTATATGATTCTTTATTAAAAGAACGTCCTGACTTCTTTTTTCAAAATAGCTATCGCAATATCGGTCGAAGTTTCGTCGAGAGAGGCGTAAGCATTGATAAAATACTCCACCAGCTTTGCCGAATCCTCATCCGATTGACATTGCGAAGCACACATATTCAGTAATTTTATCAGATTTTCCTGCGCTGCTTTTACGGCGCTCCAGGCGTCGTCGCTCACATATATCTGTTGCGAAACATTGTGCGAAAACTCCGAACGAATCGTGTTCAGCAGTTCGCCGTGCAGTTGCATACAGTTTTTATTTGTACTCGACACCTGCAACAACAGATTGCCCGGAACCGTCCTTTCAAGCACTAAAATCAATCGTTCGTAGGCCCTCAATCTTACCGGAGTCAATTGCTTGAGACTATCTTTTTTCAATTCAAAAGCACGCCGCTCATTTTCGTTATTCAACAATTTGTCGATCAACAAATAGGCTGTGGCCAATACAAGCGACGAGGGAATAAGTATTTTGAGTATCTCAATCATCTCACCTTTGATATTTACAGTTCTTTTTCAATCTGGTAATTATTTCTTTCGGTCGAATTTCTTGTGATTAGTTCTCCGATAAACCCCGCTAAAAACAACTGCGTACCTAAAATCATTGCCAGTATTGCCAGATAGAAATAAGGACTGTCCGTTACGAGCGGAGCACGCACATGCGAGTAAAGCGCCACCAGTTTTTTGACGCCCACAATCACAATAGATACAAAACCGAATAAAAACACCAAACTCCCGTATAATCCGAAAAGGTGCATCGGCTTTTTCCCGAATTTCGCTAAAAACCACACCGTCATCAAATCCAGATAGCCGTTAACAAAGCGATTCATAC
Source organism: Prevotellaceae bacterium (assembly GCA_031255055.1). Taxonomy (GTDB): domain Bacteria; phylum Bacteroidota; class Bacteroidia; order Bacteroidales; family Paludibacteraceae; genus JAIRTG01. Next base: position 3,898 of record JAIRTG010000060.1, on the reverse strand, counting down.
CGAACTTTGTTTTGCCGAATTCACGTTTTCGGTGTTCGATCACTTTCTCTCCTATTTTTGTAAATCCCGCATTTTTGGCCAGATAGGGGATGTAGCGGTGCATTTCGCCGTAAACTTCGATGTTTTTCACCACCTCGAGGCGATACGATTTCAATCCGCTGTTCATGTCGTGCAGTTTCAGGCCTGTCACCTTACGCGCCGTCGCGTTGTAGAGTTTTGAAGGCAGATTTTTCGACAGTTTGGCGTCATGGCGCTTCTTTTTCCATCCCGACACCAAATCGTATCCGTCTTCTTTAATCATGCGGTATAATTCGGGGATTTCATCAGGACTGTCCTGCAAATCGGCATCCATTGTAATCACCACATCGCCTTGCGCCGCTCCGAAACCGCAGTACAAGGCAGGCGATTTGCCGTAATTGTGCCTGAACTTGACAGCCCTGACGGTATCCGACCGCTTTTTCAATTCTTCAATTACATGCCATGAATTATCGGTACTTCCGTCATCGACAAAAATAACTTCATAAGAGAAGTCATTTTCAGCCATCACTTTTTGTACCCATGCAAAAAGTTTGGACAGCGATTTTTCTTCGTTATAAAGCGGAATTACGACCGAAATATCCATAAATACATCTTTTTAATTGTCGAAAATACTCTTCTCTTTTTTAACAAACGTAGCAATAATCAACCCGAATATCACGGCAAAAAACATGTTCATTATAAAGAAATAAGAAGCATAAACAACCGGTTGAAACATATTTTCCAGCACCCTGTATTGCTCTTCATCGAAAGATATTTTCATAGCCTCGATAGTGTCGAACACCTGCGATTGCTGCAAGAGCAAATAATCGGGATTGACAACCGAAAAGAACAGGACTTTGATGACAAACGAGATGAAAGAAGCAATGAAAAAAGACAGCAACACGTATAAAAACGCTGCGCCGAAAGAGATAACTCCTTCGTTCTCATTATCACGGAAGGACACAGGCAACCGGTATGACATGACGATGATAAATCCGATTGCTGCGTATGTCAAAATTGAAAACAGGATATTGTGTGCCGTAGAACATAAAAAGTGCAGCGAAAATACCCCACCGAGTATCAGTCCGCTGCGCAATACGGATTTCAAATATAAGTTTCCCATTATGTTGATTCGGTAGTTTATTTTTTAATATTGGGCTGTTCCAGACCGTAGCCTTTGTTCCTGTCCTCGACTTTCAGCCACAATCCCAACAGGAATGCCAGAATGCCAAGACTTGCAAAAATCAGCATCGGAACAGTATAGTTGTACACAGCGCTTCCTCCTGCGGCGATTGTTTCGCTGACGCCCGGATTCACTTTGTCTAACACAATACCTATCAGCAACGGAAAAGCCCATAAGCCCAGGTTTTGTATCCAGAAAATAACCGAATAGGCAGAGCCTAAGTACCGGTTTTCGACCAGTTTCGGCACCGAAGGCCACAGAGCGGCAGGCACAAGTGAAAAGCTTACGCCCAAAAGGATGATGGCCGAATATGCAACTAACGGCTTAAATGCGTCAGCGGGAACGAGTGCAAAAACAACGTGACATGCGCACATCAGAATCGCGCCGAGAATCAGCATCGTTGCACCTTTGCCTTTATTGTCTAAAAACGCGCCCAGAACCGGCGTAAGTACCATCGCACCAATCGGGAACCACGAAAAAATATCGCTCGCTTCGGTACTCGATATGCTCAAACGGTGCTCCAGCATATTGGCGGCAAACTTTTGGAACGGAAAAATAGCCGAATAATAAAGCACGCACAAACCCGCCACGATTAAGAAAACTTTGCTCTTCAGCAGAATCAAAATATCGCTAACTTTGAACGGCTCTTCGGGTTCTTCGTTTTGTTCGCCGGCCTGTATATCCAGTTTTCGGTCCATCACCGCATACGCAAGAATAGCAATACCGCCAATCAGCAACAGTATCAAGCAAAACAACACAGGGGCGCTGATCGACTCATACGACGCTGCAATACGGGGCGACAAACGGAAGACGGCAAACACACCCAAGCGAGCTATCGCCATTTCGATACCCATTGCCAAAGCCAGTTCCTTTCCTTTGAACCATTTGACGATACCTTTAGAAACGGTTACGCCCGCCATTTCGACGCCGCAACCGAAAATTGCAAAACCGACACCTGCCAACTTTGCCGATGCGGGGAAAGACGGAATGAAAGAATTGAGAAAAGATGCGATGCCGCTACCTGCAAAAGCCGCACTCACCGCATAGTATTTAAGACTTGCACCGACAATCATCACAACTGCCGATAAAATAGCCGTGAAGCGCACCCCCATTTTATCCAGAATAATTCCCGCAAAAATCAGAAACAAAGCGAACACATTCAAGAAGTACTCCGCACCTGTCACCGTTCCGAAAATACCCGAACTCCAATTAAGCTCCGATTCGAGCATCGACTTCAAAGGCGACAGCACATCGACAAACATATAAGCAAAAAACATCATGCTTGCCAGCAAAATCAGGGCTGTCCAACGCAAAACAAGCGAATCGCGCATCGTAGATGCAATTTTTTCTTTCATAACAATTATAATTTAAATAAATTTCAAGATGAACAATTTATATATTCGGTAAAAAATCAGTTATTGCCGAAAATCAAAAACCCTACAAAAGTAATTGAATTTTAATTTTCTCCATCAGAAAAGCCATTATTTTCACATTTCACAGCGTTTAAGCGGGGGGATATTGTCCGCATCATTCCGCCCTATCCGTTGTTCAATCGAACCTGCCGCAAGCAGCAAAACAATCTTGAAACAGGTTATCCATCTCAGGCAGGGTATCAAACAGGCCGAAAACAGCAGACCCCGAACCCGACATAGAAGCATACGGCGCCCCCAAATCGTACAGCGCATTTTTTATTTCCCCGACACGCGGATATGTTGAAAATACCGATATTTCAAAATCGTTTTTTATCAGCCGTTTCCACTCTTCGACAGGCTGTCGAATCGCATCCAGCAAAGGATACGTCGGTTTTTGCGCCTTCACCAGCGAATAGGCTTCGACGGTCGCAACATGAATATCAGGTTTTATCAACAGCCAATAATAGTTTTTCAGAGAGAGGGTGATGTCCGTAAATTCATTGCCGACACCTTCGGCGAATACCGCTTTATTTTTGATAAAAAAAGGACAATCGGCGCCCAGACGCGAAGCAACAGCCATCAGTTCGTCGTCAGAAAGCCCCAGCCGACACATTTCGTTAAGACATTTCAGCATAAAAGCGGCATCAGACGAGCCACCGCCCAGTCCCGCCCCGAGTGGAATTTGCTTCACAAGCGAAATATCAACAGGCGGAACATCGTACATCCCAGCAAGCAGGCGACAAGCTTTCATCACCAGATTATCATCCGGATTTCCGTGTACGGGAATACCCGACTGCGAAAAAACAGCATCGGTACATCCATCCGATTTTTCGACATGCAGCACATCAAAAAGGGCTATCGGATAAAAAACCGTTTCGATATTATGCAAGCCATCAGGTCTTTTTTCGACAACATTCAGTCCGATATTAATCTTTGCATTCGGATAAAGTTTCATTTTTTCTATTTTATTTCCGTTTTTAGTCCGGCAAATATTTTTCTATTTTATTTCCGTTTTTAGTCCGGCAAATATACGGATAATTTAAAGCAAGCGCTCAACATCCGTGCGGTCATCCTTGAAGAAAGAGAAAGAGAAAGAAAATTTTAGGGGGGGGGGAAGTCTCCCCCTCGCTCCAGCCCGCCGTAGGCGGTCTTCCGCTACCCCCTCTGCGGGGCTCTGCCCCGCAACGCCCCGTAAGACAGTGATTAAATAGTGATTAGTGATTAGTGTTTAGTGATTAACGATTAATGATTAATTGTTAAACATAGCGAACTTGCAAATCACTAA
>JAIRTG010000043.1 GCA_031255055.1 Prevotellaceae bacterium | reverse complement strand
GACGCTGCCGCATGGTCGTGCATCACCGAACTGAGCGAACGCTCCCTTGAGAACCGCAGCAACTCAGTCGACGTGCCCGATTTCACCCGCGGCGCCTGGCAGCACGCGGCTCCCTGGCCGGTCATCGACATGAAAACCGTATTTTCCTGATGACCCGTTATTGAAAGGCTGATCGAACATCGGATAGCCTTTTATGTTTGGTTTTATTACAATAGTTTTGTCTTTTATCTTTGGAAATATTACAAAACGGCTGGGCTTTTTGTTTGGAAATATAACAAAGAGTTGTATCTTTGCAGCATAACAAGGTCGGATTATGTTTGAAAGAAGAATGATCGTATCGCTGAGGGAATGGGCTGACAGTCCACACCGGAAACCGCTTGTCCTGCGGGGTGCAAGGCAGGTAGGTAAAACCACAGTCATAGAAGAATTTGCCAAAGATTTCGACACGTTTTTGTCGCTGAATCTGGAAAAGAAGGCCGATAAAGCCCTTTTTGAAACAACCGACACGCCCGAAGATGTGCTTACTGCAATTTATTTATTGAAAAACAAAGAGAAAAAAGCCGGTCGAACCCTACTTTTCATCGACGAGGTGCAAAGTTCCAAAAAAGCAGTCGGTATGTTGCGCTACTTCTACGAAGATTTGCCCGAACTGTATGTAATTGCGGCAGGTTCGCTGCTCGAAACGCTGATCGACGTTCAAATTTCCTTTCCTGTCGGCAGAATTGATTATTTGGCATTGCGACCGTGCTCTTTTTCGGAATTTTTGGGAGCAATCGGCGAAAGTCAAATCAAAGAAAAGTTACTGAAGTGTGAACTTCCCGAAGCTGTTCACAGCCGGGTAATGAAACTTTTCAACGAATTTGTGCTTGTCGGAGGAATGCCCGAAGTGATTGCCCGGTATGCCGAAAATCGAGATATTGTTGCTTTGCGGAGGGTGTACGACACGCTTTTGAACGGTTATCAGGACGATGTTGAAAAATATGCTGGCAACAAAACCGAACGGAATGTGTTGCGACACATTTTGAAAAACGGCTGGCGTTATGCAGGACAGCGTATCAAGTTTGAATGTTTTGGAGAGTCAAATTATAAATCGCGCGAAGTAGGCGAGGCATTCAGAACATTAGAAAAAGCGATGCTTTTGGAGCTTTGTTACCCAACCGTTTCCACCGATGTGCCGTTGTCGCCCGACTTAAAAAAGTCGCCCAAACTGCTTTGGCTCGACACGGGAATGGTGAATTATGTAGCAAAAAATCAGTTGAACCTTTTCGGAACGCAGGACATTAGCGAATATTGGAAAGGAAAAATCGCCGAGCACATTGTCGGACAGGAACTGCTGTCTCACAACGACTCTGTTTCAGCGCAACGCAATTTATGGGTACGGAATGCAAAAAACTCGCAAGCTGAAATTGACTTCGTCGTTCAAACCGACCGACAGTTAATTCCTGTGGAAGTAAAATCAGGCCACAATGCAAAAATTAAGTCGATGCACCTGTTTATGGACGAATCCAAACATGATTTTGCAATCCGTTTTTGGAACAGTCCAATGCAAAAAGACACCGTAGAATTGCCGTCGGGCAAAAAATATACGTTACTGAATTTACCGTTTTACTATGCGGAAATTATAGACAAAATAATGAAAGACAATAATATATTATAAAAAGACTCCATCTGTTGCGCCATTGTCTTTTATGCCGGGAAAAATATACCCGCTTTTTCGGTTGGCGTCACGCCCACACAGTACAGAGATCGCTTGGCAGCGTCGCAGATTTCATCGTGAGCTAATTTAAAGTGCACTGTAAATTGCCGGATTGTTTTTAGCCTTTACAATCCAAAAGCCGTCTTTATCCGGATACTTGTCGTTCAATAATTTCACTATTTTTCAACTCTGGCTGAGTATTTCTAATTCTTCGAAGAGAAAGAGTGACATTTTTTGTAGATATAACGTTTCTTTTTGTCTGAATAAGGTGTAATCAACAAGATGTCCTGAAACATCCTACTTTTTGTCCCAAATTATCCCATATCAACCGCGACTGACACTCTACTTTTATCAAGTATTTAATTATTTTTTAATTTATATTTAAATCTTTCAAAAAATGAAAAGTTTTAATTCAGTATCTGTGTGTCGACAGTGGCGCGTTATCAGTCTGCTACTGTATTTTTGTATGTATTCTGCCTTGGGATATGCGCAGAATAGAGTGAATGTCTCCGGAACGGTTGCCGACCAAAACGGCGAGCCGCTTATCGTAGTCAGTATTGTTATCCGGGGCGCTACTGCGACAGGAACCATCACCGATATCGACGGGAAGTTTTCGCTGCCCAATGTGTCTTCTGATGCCGTATTGGTGGTGAGTTACATAGGATATATCGCGCAGGAAGTTCCGCTGAACGGACAAAGCGTGCTGAATATCTTGCTTGCAGAAGATGTCCGGACGCTGGACGAAGTGGTGGTGATCGGATACGGAACGATGCGCAAGAAAGACCTCACCGGGTCTATCGTGCAAATCCGTCCCGACAAGATTGCCGACGAAAATCCGAAGACCGTCCAGGACATTCTTCGCGGTACGCCGGGCTTGAATGTCGGGTTCGACGCTTCGGCGAAGGGTGGCGGATCAATGCAGATCCGCGGGCAACGCTCGGTGTACAATAAGGGCGGGCACAACGACCCGCTGATTATCCTCGACGGGATGATGTTCTACGGCGAACTGTCGGAAATTAACCCCGATGATATCGGTCAAATAGACATTCTGAAAGACGCTTCGGCGGCTTCCGTTTACGGTGCAAAATCCGCCAACGGCGTGATCATCATCACTACCAAGAAAGGGGCTTTGGGCAAGCCGAAGGTAAGTTTTACCTCAAACATCGGTTTCGCGACAATGGGCGCAAACAGGGAAATATACGGCCCCGAAGGTTACCTCCAATTCTACGAGGACTGGTACACCACGCCTACTCATGGCGTTAATTCCGAAACCGGCAGGTACGAAGCCTACCAGACTACTTACAAAGACAAACCGGGATATTACGCAAGCCCGAATAATTTGTCGAAGTACGGCACTTCGCTTGACGACTGGCGGGCTTACGGCAACAACGCCCCGGGTACTTCGGATAATGCAATTTGGGCAGAACGTCTTGGCCTAAAGGATAAAGTCATGCAAAATTTCCTCGACGGTAAAACATTCGACTGGTACAAACACAGCTTCCGTACGGGCGTCAATCAGGATTATAACATCAGCATATCGGGTGCAAACGACAAGATGAACTACTACATGTCGCTCGGATACCTGTCTAACGAAGGCGTTGTCAAAGGAAACGATTACCGGGCGATTCGCTCCAACATGAAATTAGAAGGGCAAGTGAACAAATGGCTTACGATTAGCGCCAACGTAAACTTTCAGGATCGCAGCGACGGCGACATCGCCGTAGATTTAAGCGACCTAAACGAG
>JAIRTG010000029.1 GCA_031255055.1 Prevotellaceae bacterium | reverse complement strand
ATTACAAATGAGAGGTTGTTGAACTTGAGTTTATATAGGTCGTTTTGTGCCTTTTGGGCGTTCCATGTCGCGTGGCTGTTTTGTGTCAGGAGATTGAGTGTTGTGACAAATTCCGACTGACGATAGACTCCCAAGCCTGCGGGGTTGTCTTTTACCGCCGAAACGTCGCCGCCCAACGCGCCGAATGCTCCTGCCATTCCCATGTATCTTGCAGTGCCGTTGATATCGTTGTGCTGCAAGTTATATATGTCGGGCGTTGTTTGAGCTGAAATGTTTAATGTGCAGAACAGGCACGCGAATGAAATGATTGTTTTTTTCATAAGATATTAATGTTTGATTGTGAATGGTTATTCTTTTTATCTTCTGCTGCCGCTACTGCCGCTGCTGCGTGATCCGCCGGATGAGCCGGAGCTGCTGCCTCCGCGATAGGAACTGCCGGATGATGAGCGGCTTCCTCCGCTGTTCCCTCCGCTGTAGGAGCTTGACGAACGGCTTGAAGATGAGCTTGAGCCGACATTTGAGCCTGATCTGTAGTTTGAATTTCGGCTCGACGAGTTGCTGCCTGAATAACTGTTTCTTGATGATGATGAATTGTTGTTGTATGACGAACTATTGGAGGACGAATTGTATGTTCCGCTTGTACGTGTCGAAGCGTTGCTTGACGTCGAAGTGCGTGAACCGGTGTTGATGGAGGATGAGGTGCGTGAGGATGAACTTACTGCACTTGATCTGCCGGATGTTGAGTTTGATGTGCTGTTAGAGGAGATGGCGGATTCGCGTGTTCTTCCGGCGCCTGATGTGCCGCTTGTTATGCTATTGCCTCGGGAACCGCTATTGCTGACTCTGTAGTTTCCATCGGCGCTGCGGCTTGAGCCTCTGACTGCTGTGTATGAGTTTCTGACGTTGCTGTCGCGTGAAGTGCTGTTTCGTCCGACTGTGTTTGTAGAATTGAGGCCTCCTCTCGACATGTTGCGCGAGGAATTGCCGGCAGTCAGCCTGTCTCTTTCGTCATGAACGTTCCTGTGTGGATAGTGTCCGTATCCGTGTCCGTGTCCGTATCCCCAATAGGGATCGTACCATCCGCCATAGTATCCGCCGTAGTACCCGCCGTAATATCCGCCCCATCCGTACCAGCTCGAATAGTATCCGTTCCAACCCCAGTGTGGATAGCGCCAACTCCAGCTTGAGTAGCCGAAAGGCCGGTAATAGTAGTCGAACCAATATCGGTTTGTCCACGTTGGCGTAACCCATGCGTAATTGCCGTCTACATAGACATTCCAGTCCCAGTTGTTCAAAAAGTAGATGTCGGTGTATGCGGGGTCTGAAATGTGGATGGTGAATTTGGGATTGTGGAAGCGGCGGATGCGTTCGGCATATTCATAATCGCTGTCTGAACCGTTAAATTCGTTTAGATAATGTCCTTTTTCTTCGTTCTCCCAATACAAAGTGCTGTCGCCTTCTTCATTGACGTCGGCAAGCAAAAATATGGTGTCTTTACCTATGACGATTGTTTTATCTTCGCCGTCATCTTCTAAAAAAACGATTTCTTTCGCCCCGTTTTTGTAGGTTGCTTTTTTCTCTTTGACTGCAGTTCTTTTTGCAGAAATTTTTGCATCATTCGGTGTAATATAAATGTCGTCTATTATTTGAGAAAATCCCAGCACGGGAAATAATAGAGACGATACTAAAAAATAAACATATTTTTTCATGGAAATACCTCCCCAATTTTTAATTATTATTCATATTATTCAACTTGTCAATAATTATGCCAATAAACATGTTTCGGCGAGTTCGTTTTTGTTCCCGCAAACAGCGCTTGCCGAACGGCTGATTTCTTTGGCATATTCATTTCGTTTTTTGCCGCGCTAATTTATGAAAATACTGCGTTAAAAATCTTCAATCAAGATTAAAAAAATAAAGTCGTTTTTTGTCGGTTCCCGAAAACAATCGCTGTGACGGCCCAAAAAAATCGGTGGCGGATGGACGTATATAGCTATATAAATTCGATTCGGTGTACTTGGTTTTTGGGATATGGATCCTTGACTTAGCCGGAACAGCGTGTTTATTTTTGTAAATTTTTTATATGTTTATTATTTGCTGTAAACAGGAATAATCGTACTTTTGCGGGAAATTTGCAACTCCTACATAACAAAATGAGCCAAAAGTGAGCCAATTGATCGAACATACCGGAATCATAAAAGAGATGAACGGCGCTCAAATTCAAGTTTTGATAACACAGACATCCGCATGTAGCGCCTGCCACGCAAAATCAGCTTGTACAGCGGCAGATAAAAGCGAAAAAATTATCGATATTGAATCTTCGGAACCCGGTTTTAAAGCGGGCGATCGGGTGATTGTTTCTGCTCAACGTGCTTTAGGGTTAAAAGCGGTGTTGCTGGTTTTTGTAATACCATTTCTGATTATTTTAATCACACTTTTCATTTTACGCGCCTTTGTAGAAAATGAAGCCGTATCCGGCTCTATTGCATTAGCGATGTTAGTGCCATATTATATGGCGCTTTCGTTTTTTGGTAAGAGAATAGATGCTAAATTCAAATTTTACATCAAAAAAGCAATTCTCGAATAAAGCGAAAGACCGTAGTTTATTTATCTATCGACAATAAAAATTATATCAAATATATATGAACGTAATTCTTATTTCATTGATTGCCCTTGGCGTGATAGGAGCGGCAAGCGCTATAGTTTTGTTTTTTGTAGCCAAAAAATTTCAGGTTTATGAAGACCCGCGCATTGACGAGGTGGAAGAAGCGCTGCCTGCTGCGAACTGTGGCGGGTGCGGATTTCCCGGATGTCGTGCTTTTGCCGATGCGTGCGTAGCAGCCGATTCGCTCGACAAGTTGAGTTGTCCCGTAGGCGGTTCGCCTGTGATGCGGAAGGTTGCCGAAATTTTAGGATTGTCGGCAGCGGAATCGGCGCCGACTATTGCTGTTGTTCGTTGCAACGGAACATGCGAAAATCGGTTGCGAACAAATCGATATGATGGCGTAAATTCGTGCGCAATAGCGCATAATCTTTATGGAGGTGAAACAGATTGCTCATGGGGATGTTTGGGATTGGGTGACTGCGAGGTTGTTTGTCCCTTTGATGCCATTCACGTCAATCCGGCAACCTTGTTGCCCGAAGTCGACGAAGAAAAATGTACGTCCTGTGGGAAATGCGTGAAAATATGTCCGAAAAAGATTATAGAAATCCGGAAAAAAGGGCCGAAATCGCGTCGTATATATGTCGACTGTGTAAATAAGGATAAAGGAGCTGTTGCGAAAAAAGCCTGTTCAGCCGCCTGTATCGGTTGTTCAAAGTGTTTTAAAGTTTGTGCGCACGAGGCAATTACAATAGCAAATAATTTAGCGTTCATTGATTCCGAAAAATGTAAGCTGTGCCGTAAATGTGCATCCGAATGTCCGACAAATTCCATTGTTGAATTAAATTTTCCTCCGAGAAAGCCGAAGGTCGAGCTATTGGAAGAAGTGGAAAATTAGTTTATAGAAAGTAACAGTATTTCGAGAAGAAAAAATCATATATGAAAACATTTAGAATTGGTGGAATTCATCCGAAAGAGTATAAATTTTCGGCGGGTAAGCGTTCACAGGAAGCGGTTATTCCCAAGCGGGTAATGATTCCTTTGTCTCATTATATCGGAGCGCCGAGTGTTCCTGTTGTTGCGAAAGGCGATTCGGTAAAAGTCGGACAACTGATAGGCAAAGCAAACGGTTTTATCTCGGCTAACGTACATTCATCCGTTTCGGGAAAAGTACTGAAAATTGACGATGTGTTGGATGCTTCGGGCTATCGCAGACCGGCAGTTTTTATTGATGTGGACGACGATAATTGGATAGAGAACATTATCCAGTCGAAAGATATAATAAGAGAGTGCAACCTGTCGTCCGAAGAAATCATCAAAAAAATAGCTGATGCCGGTATTGTAGGGCTTGGAGGCGCCACATTTCCGGCACACGTGAAATTGTCGCTTCCTCCCGGGAAAAAAGCAGATGTGTTGATAATAAATGCTGTGGAGTGTGAACCTTATCTCACCTGCGACCATCAGTTGATGATGGAAAGAGCGGAAGAAATTCTCGTCGGCATAACCGTTTCCATGAAAGCTATCAACGTCAACAAAGCCATTATTGGTGTCGAAAATAATAAAAAAGATGCGATAGAACACTTACAGTACCTTATACAGACCCGTTCTTTTGAAGGAATTGCGGTTGAACCTTTGAAAATGCAATATCCGCAGGGCGGTGAAAAACAACTGATAGATTCGTTAATCCGAAAGCAAGTGCCGAGTGGTGCGTTACCGATTGAAGTTGGGGCTGTTGTGCAGAATGTGGCCACTGTTTTCGCAATATATGAAGCCGTTCAAAAGAATAAACCTTTAATAGAACGTATGATAACGATTACCGGAAAATCAATGTTGAATCCGAGCAATTTTATGGTACGTTTGGGTATTCCGCTTTCTTCAATTGTGCAGCAGAGTGGCGGTGTCCCTGATGACACAGAAAAAATAATTGGCGGTGGCCCGATGATGGGACGCGCATTGGCATCTTTGGATGTACCGATGGCAAAGGGAAGTGCGGGTGTATTATTTGTACCCGCGACCGAGTCGCAAAGAGGCAAAATGAAAAACTGCATCCGATGCGCCAAATGTGTGATGGCATGTCCGATGGGTTTGGAGCCTTATTTGTTGATGAATCAGTCGGAACGCTCCATGTGGGACGAGATGGAACATAATTGTGTGATGGATTGCATCGAATGTGGCTGTTGCAGTTATACCTGTCCTTCGGTGAGGCCACTGTTAGACCATATCCGTTATGGAAAAACAACAGTCGGTGGGATTATCAGAAGCAGAAACGTAAAAAATTAAGATACAATAATATATATGAATAAGTTAATTGTTTCACCTTCGCCTCACGTTCATGGAGGTGACACTATTCTGAAAAACATGCGTGATGTGTTGATCGCGCTTGTTCCGGCCTATCTTCTCGGTTTATACTTTTTCGGATTGGGTGCACTCATTGTCAGCGTTACGGCCATCACTTCTTGCGTGCTTTTTGAATATCTGATACAGCGTTTTCTATTAAAAACAGCGCCGACAATCAATGATTTTTCCGCTGTACTGACAGGTTTATTATTGGCGTTCAATTTACCGTCGAATCTTCCGGTTTGGATTGTTATTTTAGGTTCGCTGGTAGCCATAGGAGTTGGTAAAATGAGTTTTGGAGGATTGGGAAATAATCCTTTCAATCCGGCATTGGTTGGGCGCGTATTCTTGTTGATCTCATTTCCGGTACAGATGACTTCTTGGCCACGCCCGATTCCATTCAGTATGACTTATCTCGACGCTGAAACGGGAGCGACGCCTCTGGCATTGATTAAAAATCATTTCGGACAATTGCCCGATACGCTCGATTTGTTTGTCGGGAATATGGGCGGGTCATTCGGTGAAGTATCCGCCGTGGCGTTGCTTCTCGGCTGTGTGTATCTTTTATTGAGAAAGGTGGTAAGTTGGCATATTCCTGTAAGTGTCTTGACGACTGTATTCGTTTTTACAGGCATTTTGTTTTTGGTGAACCCCGAACAATATGCCCCACCGATAGTACATTTGCTGACAGGAGGCTTGCTTTTGGGAGCAATATTTATGGCGACAGATTATGTGACGTCGCCGATGACAAAACCGGGTATGTTGATCTACGGAGTTGGAATCGGCATTATTACGGTCATAATCCGTGTGTTTGGAGCATATCCCGAAGGTGTTTCGTTTGCAATTCTGATTATGAACGCATTTACACCGTTAATCAACGCTTATGTCAAACCTAAAAGATTCGGAAAGGTAAAAAAATAATGGCAAAGTTACAATCGTCTTTTAAAAACATGTTGTTGGTATTGACTGGTATATCTTTATTTGCAGCTTTTGCTTTGGCTTCGGTCTACACAGTAACGAAAGACCCCATTGACGAGGCAAAGGCGGCAAAACAGCAGTCGGCAATTGAGCAGGTATTACCTGCATTTAACTCTTTAGGCGAAGCCGAAATCGTCACTATTGATGGAGTAGAAATGAACGTAATCAAAGCCTTCGATGCTTCCGGCAACTATTTGGGCGCTGCTGTCGAATCGTATTCAAACAATGGTTTCGGCGGTGAGGTACGGATAATGGTAGGCTTCGACAAAAACGGCAGTATCATAAATTATTCGGTGCTGGAGCAAAAAGAAACTCCCGGACTGGGAACCAAAATGGTGGACTGGTTTAAACCGCAGGTAGAAAAAGAAAAAAGTCTCATAGAGAAAATTTTCGGATTTAAAGTTGCTTCGGTAGAACGAAACAGTTCGATTGTTGGGAAAAACCCCGGAGAGAATAAAATTTCAGTCGTACAGGACGGCGGAGAAATTGATGCGATGACGGCGTCCACCATCAGTTCGAGGGCTTTTTTGGAGGCCGTTCAATATGCTTATGCCGCGTATATTAACGACCCCGACTATAAGATCGATACCACTTCGGGCGCAACAGATTCGAGTGAAGAAACAGAAGAAGAAAGCCCTCTTGAACCTGAAATGGTAGAATCGGCCGTTGCAACATCAGCGGTCGCAACATCAGCCGTTGCAGCACCTCAAGCTACTATGCCCGATCCGTTCGTAACGGAAGAAGATAACAGTAATGGCACCCATGTGATTGAAGATACAATAAACAGAGAAGAAGTGCCCTCTCCCGAAGTGGAAGCAGCGGTTGAAGAGCAAACGATGCCCCAGCCTGTGGACACTGCAACAATTCCCCAAACAACCGAAACCATGCAGGATGGTCATTCGGAAACCCACGTTATGGAATAACAGCTTATTTTAAACACATTAAACTTATTGAAATCAAACATATATGAGTAATAAAAATTCGAGTTTCAGTGTTCTGTTAAACGGTTTGATAAAAGAAAATCCCACTTTTGTGCTCTTGTTAGGGATGTGTCCCACATTGGGAACCACATCTTCTGCAATAAACGGTTTAAGCATGGGCTTGGCCACAACTTTTGTCTTGGTATGTTCCAATGCCGTTATTTCATTACTAAAAAACATCATTCCCGATAAAGTGCGGATCCCTGCTTTTATTGTAGTCATCGCCACATTTGTGACCATCGTCGAAATGGTGATGCAGGCCTATGTACCTGCGCTTTTTGAAAGTCTTGGTCTGTTTATCCCCTTGATTGTTGTAAACTGCATTGTCTTGGGACGTGCCGAAGCGTTTGCCGCTAAAAACAATGTTTTCAGGTCATTGTTGGACGGACTTGGAATGGGCTTGGGATTTGCTTTTGCCTTAGCTCTATTGGGAAGTGTCCGCGAACTTTTGGGAACAGGGAAAATATTCGATTTTCCGGTTTATCCCGAATCTTACGGTATTTTAATCATGGTGCTTGCTCCGGGAGCCTTTATCGCTTTAGGATACCTGATTGCGGTCATCAACAAATTAAGAAAAGCAGAATAATCAGGACTAATAAATTAACATCATACAACCATGACATATATACTAATACTAATCAGCGCCGTTTTTGTTAATAATATCGTATTAGCTCAATTTTTGGGAATCTGTCCTTTTTTGGGAGTTTCAAAAAAGATTGATACCGCTTTAGGTATGGGCGGTGCGGTGGCTTTTGTAATGACTATCGCGACCATCTTTACTTTTATTATTCAAAAAACAGTGTTAGAGCCTTTTCAGGTTGGGTTTTTGCAAACAATTGTGTTTATTTTGATTATTGCCGCTTTGGTGCAACTGGTCGAAATCATTCTGAAAAAAATATCTCCGGTACTATATCAGGCATTGGGCGTGTTTTTGCCTTTGATTACCACAAACTGTACGATACTCGGTGTGGCGATTATGGTGATACAAAAAGATTACAACTTATTGGAAAGCGTTATATTTGCCATATCTTCTGCAATCGGATTCGGGCTTGCGCTGATCATTTTTGCCGGTATCCGCGAACAGTTGAGCATGGTGAAATTGCCGAAAGGAATGGAAGGAACGCCGGTTGCCTTGTTGACTGCGGGACTGCTGGCAATGGCATTTATGGGATTTTCGGGCGTTGTATAAATCGCTTTCATACCTGAATACTTCTCTTTGGAGCTTCTCTGAACAGTTGGTCTTTTCATGAGATAACCCCGATAGCACATAAACACACCAATCACCGTTCGGACAACCGATGCAAAGAAGCTGACCCCCATCATTGGAGTCGGCTTTTTTTACATCCTATTCATAAACAGTCATTCTTTCACTATTTTCCGTACAACTTCTCCGGCGACGGTCGTTATCCCGACAAGATACACACCGGCGACCACATCGCTTATATTTACTTCAAAGGGAGAGCATCCACCTAATTACTGAAATAATCCCGTCCGACAGCAAGTATTTACAAAATAAAGACAGGGAATAATCCGCCTCTTTTTTTGCACAATTTTCGGTTTTCGTGCCGTTCACGGCTTCTTTAAAGTGATATTTTGAAAGATAAGGTCTGTTTTTTCCTTTGCTTTGGACATTTTGCCGTACCGATTATTTTAAATAATAAAAAAACAGCTTGAAAAACTTTCATTTTATCCTTTAAGTTATTGAAAATAAGAAAAATAAATTGGTGAAATTTTTCACTAATTTGTTTTGTTTTCCAAGAAAATATACAGATATTTGTATCGCATTAGAGAAAAAAATCGCTAATAGAAAAGTGACCCTTACAATTTTACATATAAGTTTATTATGAAAGAAATCAAGTTTAGCCTTTTGTACCGTGACATGTGGCAATCGTCGGGAAAATACGTGCCGCGTAGAGACCAGTTAGCCGAAGTTGCACCCGCAATTATTGAGATGGGCTGTTTTGCCCGTGTTGAAACAAACGGAGGCGCTTCCGAGCAAGTAAATTTATTATATGGAGAAAATCCGAATGAATCGGTGCGCACTTTTACGAAACCTTTCAACCGGGCGGGAATACAAACTCACATGCTTGACCGAGGTTTGAACGGAATCAGAATGAATCCTGTGCCCGCAGATGTACGTAAGTTGATGTACAAGGTGAAAAAAGCGCAGGGAGTGGATATCACACGCATATTTTGCGGACTGAATGACGTCAGAAATATCATACCGTCAATCAAATGGGCAAAAGCGGCGGGAATGATTGCACAAGCTACGCTTTGTATCACACACTCCGAAATCCATACTGCGGCCTATTATATCAACATGGCGGAGGAGCTGATTGTCAACGGAGCAGACGAAATATGCCTAAAAGACATGGCGGGCATCGGTCGACCAACCGTTATCGGAGACATTATCAGGGCGATAAAAACAGCGCATCCCGCTATTCCGGTTGAATATCACGGACACAGCGGACCGGGATTTTCCGTCGCATCGATGCTCGAAGCCGCAAAAGCAGGGGTCGATTATATCGACGTTGCGATGGAACCGCTTTCATGGGGAATGGTGCATCCGGACGTTATCACGATTCGGGAAATGTTGAAAGCTGCGGGTTTTAACGTACCCGAAATCAACATGAAAGCCTATATGGAAGTACGCCGGTTGACACAAAGTTATATCGACGACTTTTTGGGCTATTTTATTGATGAAAGAAACCGGTATATGTCCTCGCTGCTCGTTGGGTGCGGACTGCCGGGGGGGATGATGGGTTCTTTGATGGCGGATTTGAAAGGGGTGCACGATGCGATTAATGCACATCAGAAAAAAGAAGGAAAAAAAGAACTCAGTACCGATGACTTACTGGTAATGCTTTTTGACGAGGTGAAATACATTTGGCCCAAACTGGGTTATCCCCCTTTGGTGACGCCTTTCAGTCAGTATGTAAAGAATGTGGCGTTAATGAATGTCATGTTCACATTGCAGGGAAAAGGCCGCTGGCAGTTGATCGATAAAAACACATGGGACATGATTTTGGGTAAAGCCGGTAAACTGCCGGGCAAACTGAGCGAAGAAATCATTGCATTGGCGACGAAAAACAATTACGAGTTCTTCGACGGCAATCCGCAAGATAATTATCCGGACGAACTGCCCCGTTTTATCAAAGAAATGGAAGAATTGAAGTGGGACAGGGGACAGGATGACGAAGAATTGTTTGAATTCGCGATGCACGAAAAACAATACCGCGATTATAAATCGGGCGTAGCAAAAGAACGCTTTGAAAAAGAACTGGAAGACGCGATTGCAAAAAAATTGCAAGCACATCACATCGAAATTCCCGATGTCAGGTCGTTGAAGCACCCGAATGCGGAGCCGATTATTGCCCCTGCAACAGGAATGGTGCTTTGGGAACTCGATTTTCATGATCGTTCCATGCCGCCGGTTTACGGTAAAAAGGTGAAGGAATCGGATATATTATGTTCCATCCAGACAAACTATGGCTTGGAAGCCATCGGAAGTTTCCGCGAAGGACGTATCGTAGGCGTGGAGAAGAAACAGGGAGAATGGATTCACAAGGGAGATATCCTGGCCTATATTGATTGACAGAGTTGATGTCTAAAAATGAAAGTCGCTCATATCGGGCGACTTTCATTGTTTTCACCGATCGGCGGATAGTGTCCCGAATGTGATTTGTTTGCTCCTCATCACTGCAACGAAAGGGTTATTGACTGTCGTTTGTAAACGACTTACCACTGCCTCCCGGCCGCAAACGGGAAAGAGTGCGGAGGGACTGAAAAGTTGGCATTGAAGAAAGAGAAAGAGATTTAGGGGGGGGAAGTCTCCCCCTCGCTACAGCCCGCCGTTGGCGGTCTTCCGCTACCCCCTCTGCGGGGCTCTGCCCCGCAACGCCCCGTAAGACAGTGAAGAATGATGAGTGAAGAATGATGAGTGCGGATTCTCTATGATTAATCGCTAAACACTAAATACTAAATACTATTAAGGTTGAATCACTCTTCACTCTTCATTCTTCATTCTTCATTAATAAGGCGAATAACCTCATTTTTACCTGATTTTA
>JAIRTG010000020.1 GCA_031255055.1 Prevotellaceae bacterium | reverse complement strand
CCTTTGGCGAAAGTCGGAATAACCGCTCTCAACAGCATATGCATATGGCTGTTCGGATATGGATATAGCATAGCCGCCGGCAAAATTAATCTATACCTATTAGATATCCTGTACGGCGTTGACTGAAGGCTTACCAAACAACAAAGCCCGTCAGCCGTTTCCACCCCTATCTATCAGGCAGAACCCATTGAAACCTTTCTTCCCAAAAGCATAGCGGGAGACACGCTGTTGGCCCACTAGACGGTCGGTAAATACTGCGACCACCTCCCCGTTTATCGTCAGTTGGAGATCTTCAAGCGTCAAGATCAGACTTGGATTCGCATCCGGAAATACGGCCTTGACTGAAGGCTTACATTGGAATTACTATTGATAACTCCCGTAAGCCGGTTAAAGCCTTTGCGCAGATCGGTGCCTTGAGTACATAAATAGTATGTATTCGTTTCGCTTAGTGAAAACATAACTGCCGTTTTTGACCCCAAAGATCAGACTTGGATTCCCATCCGGAAATACGGCGTTGACTGAAGGCTTACGTTTCGCCGACCCTCGTTTTCGGAGGATCAAGGAGAAGGTACTAACGGCGTAAGGCCGGAAAACGAAAACAGGAAGAAAACCGTTCTGCTTCCTTCCTGCTCAATGATTCTTTATGCTTTATGCTTTGTCATTCGCTATTTTCCCGTCTTGAGCTTTAATATTTTCCCCTTCCAGGCCGGCATCTTTATTTTGAACGGATTTTTTGAGTCGAGAGCCGTTGATAGTCGTTCTCCGTTTTGACCGTTTTCTTCCAATAAGTCATAATACTCAAATGTCAGGTTTTCGGGCAAATTGAGATATTGAAAGGCTTCTCGCGGTATAATCACATCCGTTTCCAAGTCCTTGTCGTGAAAATTGAGTATGATAAACAGCAAATCGTCTGCGTATTTTCTGAAGTAGGCAAACTGCTCACGCGAATTAAATTTGGAATTGTTTAAATTGGCGTACTCCAAATCATACATCAGCCCGTCCGTAATTGCTTTTTCATTTAGGGTGATATGCAAGAGTTTTTTGTAAAACGCCCTCAGTTCTTTCTGTTCATCGGTTAATCCGGCGCCGTCGAACTTTCCTTTGTTTGCCCATGCCTGAATTGTTTTTACACCCCAATAATCAAAAATGCTTGTACGTCCGTCAACACCGCTAAACCCTTCGCTGTCCATACCGTGTTCGCCCAGTTCCTGACCAAAATAGATCATAACAGGCGCTTTGGTCAATGTGGCGGCAACAATCATGGAGGGTTGAGCATATATGCCGTTGCCGGAGAAAAAGCCTGATGCGATACGATGCTCATCGTGATTTTCAAGAAAGTTCAGCATTTTGTCTTCAATTCCTCCCACTTTTTGCCATGCGTAGGTAATGTTCATTGCCGGATGGTTGCGACTCATGATGCCTCGCAATGTGTCGTACATCCCGACTTTGTCGTATAAATAATCGAAATGGCCGTTGCAGATGTAGTTGCGGTATTCGGACGGATTGTATATTTCGGCAATGAAGATAATTTCGGGATATTCTTTTTTTACTTTTGTGACAGCCCAGTTCCAAAACTCGATCGGCACCATTTCGGCCATGTCGCACCTGAATCCGTCAATTTTTTTCGACGACCAAAAAAGCAATATATCCAACATTTTGTACCAAGTGTCGGGTATCGGGTCGAATTGTTTTTGACCTCCTTCCTGATAGTTGACGCCGTAGTTGAGTTTTATGGTCTCATACCAGTCGTGCTGAGTGGGAGACGTTCCGAAAAAGTTGTTTCCGGTTGCTTTTGCGGGATATTCTTCGTAGCCTTCGGCGTCAAATTGCGGCGAAAGTTGCTGATAGGGGAGATAGTAGAAGTTGTTTAAGGGCGAAAAGGCCCATTCTTCGTGATCATTTTCTCCCAAATCGGTCACTCCTTCGGGTTTGACGTCCGAATGATATTGTCGGGCGACGTGATTGGGCACAAAATCGATGATTACTTTTAGTCCGGCACGATGGGTGCGTTTTACCAAATTTTCAAATTCTTTCATCCGGTTTGGAACGTGCTCGGCCAAATCGGGATCGACGTCGTAGTAGTCTTTAACGGCGTAGGGTGACCCTGCTTGTCCTTTGACAATGCCGGGATGACAGGGCGTGATTCCAAAGGTACTGTAATCGGTTTTTGTGGCATGTTCGATGATGCCTGTATACCATATATGTGTTATTCCTAATGATTTGATTTCGCTTAGCGCTTTTGCAGTGAAACTGTTGAATTTTCCACAACCGTTTTCTTCAAGCGTTCCGTGGTGTTTGTGCACAGTGGTATAGTTTCCGAACAGTCGCGGAAGCGCTTGATAAATGACAAATTTTGACATATACCTTAAATTATAACTTTATACAAGTATGAATAATTGATTTTACAATCGGATAAAATCAAAGATTACTATCTCTCTTGTTTGATGACCGGTTTATTTATCCGAAACCTGCGAACCTGCAAATATTAATCTATGGTCTGTTTGAGCATAGACTTGTTGAGGCGCGGAATTGGAGTTGTTAATTCTTTTGTAGACCAACAAGTCGTTGACATGAATTGTTGCGCAAGAAGGAATTGAGAAGCCGAAAAACAATCCGAATCCGTCTCCTTTTTGGTGAGCGTTACCTATCTCTGTACTATAGCTATAGGCACCGTTTATAAAGTAGTATAATTTATTACTGATGTTAATGATTTTTAGTGTATTCTTGTTTTTTATATCATCTTTCCGATTGAGTTGGATGTAGAAACTGTACCATCTTTTGTTTCCGATATAAAGTTTTTTGTTGTTGTTGATGTGCATAAAATCCAGCGAACAGTCCTCTAAGGTTACGATATTCTTACCGGGAACCAATTCGTCGTTTACACACGAACCTGTAAAAAGTCCGAATTGGTCATTATTATTTTCTGTTGCACACTCAAAGGTGATTTCCACTGCGTAATCTTCGTTTCTTCTGAAATTCGAGCCAACCGATGCAAGTACATTGTACACTCCCTTGTAATTTGACTTTATGTGCAGTCCGTTATCAATCCATTTTTCGGCATATCCCATTGCGTCGTTTTGAGCCAACCGGTTAGCGTCTTCCTGCAGGGCGGGACTATCGCCTTCAACTCCGTCGAATTTTAAACGATATTTCGGCTCAAAGCCGGAAGTATCGTTTAACAGTTCAAGAGATGCAAACGGCGGTGTGTTTTTACTGTCTTCCAAGCCAAACAATTCGTTCAGATAATAATTTCTTCTTTCGCCGCGATAGTTCACATTCCATTCTTTTTCATCCGACTGTACGTCGCCTCCGCGCATCATGGTTTTCCAGTCGCCATTGTCGAAAAGGGGATTTTCGTGACTCCGGTTTAAAATGCCGTGTCCCAATTCGTGGAAAACAATAAATTCTTTCATTAAATCGGCGCCATCAAATTTTCCGATGTTGTCCCAATACAATTTGTCTATTGTTATAAGCACCGGACTTTTGGTGGCATCTGTGTAACCGGCCTGACCGTCCGACAGAGTGCCGAATTTCATTGTGACATTTTCAGCTTCGGCTGCATAGTTATATCCGCGACTTTTTGCTTCCTGCAAAAAACGGTCGACATACAATTGAAGCTCAACAGGGCCTCCTTTAGGTTCATTACTATTGCCGCATGCAGCAAAAAATAAAACACAAGCAATTAAAATTAAAAATTTTGGGGGTAAATAAGAGTAGGTCATAGTTTATATTGATAAAATTTCCGTAAAGGTAAACAAAAAAATAATGTGTGGCGTTACTCTACATATTAACAAAGTCTATATTATACAAAAAATGGCAACAGTACAATTTAAAGGAACAGATGTTCACACGATTGGTGAACTTCCGAAAGTGGGGAGTAAAGCTCCCGGATTTACATTGGTGGGAAAAGATTTGGGCGAACTGCAGTTGGACGACTTCAAGGGCAAAAGGCTTTTGTTGAATATATTTCCGAGCCTGGATACCGGAACGTGCGCTACTTCCGTCCGCAAGTTCAATAAATGGGTATCGGAAAAAGACAATGTGGTTGTCATCTGCGTTTCCAAAGACCTGCCTTTTGCACAAGCGCGTTTTTGCGGCGCCGAAGGCTTGGAACAGGTCGTTACGGCGTCGGATTTCAGGTACCATCTATTCGCGGTCGATTATGGCGTGCTATTGAAAGACGGCCCATTGCAAGGATTGATGACAAGAGCGGTTGTTGCAATCGACGAAAACGGCAAGGTGTTATACACCGAATTGGTAAAAGAAATTACCGAAGAGCCGGATTACAACATCACGGTATTCGATTAGGCCGCCGTTTTGTATGTTATTTTGTGTACAGACAGAAAAATGCAGCGGAAAATCATCCAAGTGATTCCGCTGCATTTTATGTTTTCGCGCCTTGCACCCTTCCCGATATTTCTCATTTCTCAAAAAACAGACGTTGGATAATCTCCAAAAGAAAATCGCGCCCGCGCTATACGTCGAAATTTATTTCCAATTGGAGTGCGTCTTTCCACTCAATAATATCCTGTTTTTTCACGCTGACGCCGAGCAGACGAATCGCGTGTGCCAAATCGACTGAAAACAACAGGTTTCGGGCGGTCTGATAGATCATCGTTGCATTTTCGACAGGCGTTTCCAACGTTTTGCTCCTGGTGATAATCCGAAAATCGGTGTATTTTATTTTCACGGTAACCGTCCGCCCGACAAATCCGTTGCGTTTTATTCTGTCGAACACCTCGTCCGACAGGTTTTGCAGAATGACGTCCAATTCGTCTGGCGAATCAATATCGCTTTCAAAGGTATTTTCCGCACCGACCGATTTTCTGATTCTGTTTGCCTCAACAGGACGGTGATCTATGCCGCGTACATTTTGATAATAGATGTGTCCCGCTTTTCCGAAACAGGCCGTCAATTGCTGTTCTGTTTTCTGCTTCAACTCTAAACCGGTAAAAATTCCGAGTCGGTGCATTTTTTCTGCGGTAACTTTTCCTACACCGAAAAAACGTTCAATCGGCAATTGTTCCAGAAACGGAATCGCATTTTTGGGTTCAATGACGAAAATGCCGTTCGGCTTATTTTGATCGGAAGCCGTTTTTGCCAAAAATTTATTGTACGAAACGCCTGCCGAAGCCGTCAATGCGGTTTGTTCATAAATCCGCTGTTTTATTTCTTTGGCAATTAGCATAGCCGAAGGCTGCTGTTTTTTATTTTCGGTAACGTCCAGAAAAGCTTCGTCCAGCGAAAGTGGTTCAATCAAATCGGTGTATTCCGAAAATATACGGTGCAGTTCCATCGAGACGGATTTATATACATCGAACCGTGCGGGTACGAAAATGATATGCGGACATCTTTTCAGGGCGGTTTTCGAGGGCATCGCCGATTTTACGCCGTATTTGCGTGCTTCGTAGCTCGCGGCGGCAACAACGCCTCTGTTGCCCGAATATCCTACAGCCAAAGGTTTGTTTTTGTACTCAGGATGGTCTCTTTGCTCGATTGAGGCGTAAAAAGCGTCCATGTCGACGTGGATAATTTTTCTAATTTGCGGCATACTGCAAAAATATGATGGTTTTCTGCTCACCCTAACGGGACGGAAACGAATGTCGGAGGAATGGAACTTGCAGGATGTGGAAAACAGGTTGGCAATGTCGTTGGAAGTGAATCAATGCGGCAGTCACAACCGAAAAAAGGATGCCATATACGTGACATCCTTTTTTACATAAAAATTCTCCGACAAAGTATTTTATTTCAATACTTTGTTCGCTACAATAAACGCAGCAAATCCCACCAACATGGTTATAATGGCTGCAATAAGTTTTCCATTTGTAGGATTACTGCCAAGGGCGTAAATAGCAAGAATAACCACACCTATAAGGATGATAATAGCTCCCAGATATTTCAATAGATTTTCCATATATTTTATTTTTTACTTTTTCCGCTTACAAATTAAATGAATTTTCGGCATTAAATAAAATAATACCCACAAAAAAAAGCTAACCGGCTGAGAAATACGTTTTTTTTTAATAAAATCGACGCAGCGAACTTGTACTGACCATTCATCATTCATCACTAAACACTAAACATTAACCATTCATCACTGAACAGCAAAAAAAAACGGCCTCATATCGAGGCCGGTCTTTTTGGTGTTACTCTGTCGGTTCGGCAGGTGCGTCTTCCGACGGTTGTTCCGTTTCTTCCGGTATCTGTTCCGGTTCCTCCGGCGCCTGATTTGTTTTTTCAAAAACGACAATCTCGCCTTTCAGCAATGTGATGTTTCCTTGCCATTCGGTATAGGTATATTCATCATTCCGATACATGATCCCCGACGCCATCGGTTCCTGTTTCATTTTGATTGTGTCGCCGTTCAAAACAAAAGCCGCAATTCCTTGCGTGTTGTTGATCATATAATGTAAAGAAACACCTTCGGCGTTTGTTATAACGCCTGTCACAATTTCGTCCTCTTGGGCCGATTTCTCTTTGCCCTTGTTACACGAAGCCATCATTAAACCTAAGCTTGCAACGATTGCAGCCATAAATACCATTTTTTTCATTTTAGTCTGAGTTTTTTGTTCTACTTTTTGTTGACCTTAGTGCTTTATTTGTGCTTTGAAACATATATCGTGTATGTTTTGTTCAAAAAAACTTAAAGTTATAGAAGAACGGCGCTGTCTCTTTTTTTGGTGCGGCGGGTATGAGGTGTACGGTTGTTTTGCGAGTTATTTCTGTTTCGATTCGCCGGCAATATAATCGACTTCGGGCTGTAGCAGGATGCCGAATTTCGCTTCGACGGACGATTGTATTTGTTTGGCAAAAGCGGCGATTTCTACGCCCGATGCGCCGCCTTTGTTCACAATCACCAGCGGCTGTTTATTGTGTACGGCAACCTTGCCGAGTTGTTTACCTTTCCATCCGCAGCGGTCGATCAGCCATGCGGCAGACAGTTTCTCTTCGTTGTCCGAGACATGGTAGTGGGGCATATCGGGATAGTGTTGAACCAGTTGGTCGAACTGCTTTTTGAGTACGACCGGGTTGATAAAAAAGCTACCGGCGTTTTTTTCGACGGCAGGATCGGGCAGTTTCCGTCGGCGGATGTCGATCACGGCGTCGCGGACGGCTTGAAGTGTCGGTTGTCCCGGTTGCCCGACGTGGGTTTCCGATTGGCGATAGTTGGGGTTATATTTTTCTTTTTTCTCCAACCGAAACGTGACGGCAACCACAATGTATTGTCCTTTGAGTTCCCTTTTGAAGATGCTTTGACGATAGGCATATCGACATGCTTCTTGGGCGAAAGTCTGTTTTTTCCCTGTTTCGATTTCAATGGTGTGCACTTCGTGGATAATATCTTTCACTTCGGCTCCGTAGGCGCCGATATTTTGAACGGCTGCCGCACCTGTTTCACCCGGGATGTGTGAAAGATTTTCGGCTCCGTAGTAGTTGTTTTGCACGCAAAAGGCGACGAAATCGTCCCAGATCGTCCCTGCGCCGACTTTTAACAGCAGGTAGTCATCGTTTTCCGTCACCGTTTCGATAAACCGGATGGTTCCGTGAAGAACAATGCCGTCAAAATCGGACAGGAACAGCAGATTGCTTCCTGCGCCGACAGGCAGCAATGACTTCGACCGACAGTTGTCCGACGCCAACAGTTGTTCCAGTTCATTTTCGGAGTCGTATTCGATCAGCGTTTCGGCGACGACTTCGATCCCGAATGTGTTATGATGTAGCAGGGAAGCGTTTTTTTCGACTTTCATGCCGACAGATTTTCATTGATGTACTGCACTATTTCTTCTTTCCGATCGGGGTGAAACCAGCGCACGTCTTTGTCTTTTTTGAACCATGTGATTTGTCGCTTGGCGTAGCGGCGGGAGTCGCATTTGATTTTATCGATAGCTTCTTCCAGTGTGATTGTTCCGTCTATGTGCCGGTAGAGTTCTTTGTATCCGACGGTATTCAGCGCGTTCAGTTGTTTGAACGGATAGTATTTTTGGGCTTCTCCGATCAGTCCTTTTCGGATCATTTGGTCGACCCTGTTATCGATTCGGGCATATAATTCTTCTCGCGGGAACTCCAGTCCGATTTTTAAGATATTGAACGGTCGTTCTTTTTTTTGGCCTGTCAGCAGGTCAGAGTAGGGTTTTCCCGCTATGCTACAAATTTCCAGTGCGTGCAGCAGTCGTTTGGGATTATTTTTATCGACGGTTTCGAAATGGTTGGGGTCTGTTTCTTTCAGTTTTAGTCGGATATATTCCAGTCCTTTTTCTTTATATTCGTTTTTCCAGAAGTTTCGTGTTTTACTGTCCACGTTCGGCAGTTCGTCGATACCGTAGCAGACGGCGTCGATGTACATCATGGAGCCACCGACCAGGAGGGCCGACCGGTGTATCAGAAACAACTTGTCGAGCAGCCGGAGGACGTCCGATTCGTACTGTCCTGCGTTGTAGGTATCGTCGTGAATAGACTGTGTGCCGATGAAATAGTGCGGCGCCCGCGACAGTTCGGAGATAGTGGGTGCGGCCGTACCGATTTTCAGTTCGCGATACAGTTGACGCGAATCGGCCGAAATAACCGGCGCGTTCAACGCTTCGGCCAAGTGCAGGCCGACGGCTGTTTTACCCGTGGCTGTCGCTCCGAGAATGACTATTAGTGTGTGTTTGTGCATTTTTCGTTATTAGTGGGTATAAAAAAGGCAGAAAACAATCGAAGATTTATTTTCTGCCTTTTCTGTTGTTATTCGTTCATCACTTTTTAATTAAAAATCTTCCCCAAAAGGGTTATCACCTCCGATGTTGATACCGCCAAATCCTTCGTGATCCAATTCGTCCATATCGAAGCTTTCGTCGCCGTAGAAGTCTTCGTCCAAATTCATATTACCGGGCATTGTTATCATATCCTCAATTGCGAGTTGTTTTGGAGGCGTTCCCTGTGTGGCGATACACCGGGGTGTTTTCGAGGTTTTGTCGGGGACAATTTCGGTCAATTCGATAAAGAGTGCGCGGTCATAAATCACATCGAACACATAGAGTAATTTTTCTTTTTCTTCTTCCATCAGTTCGTCCAGCCTTGTGCGGTCCATTACGTAGCTGTCAAATTCGGTTCCTTTATCCATTTCCATCAGGGTGATTTCCTGTTCTTTTTCCCAATCTTCGTTACAGGTAAAAAACGATGTTACCTGATCTTTAGCATAGTTAGCAGCATCTAAGATTGCTTCGTGAAAATCAAAAAATGTTGCGTCCGAATTAATTTCGATTACTCTCACGAAATTGTCCACTTCATCCGAAATAATAGTAAACTTAAATAACATATTCTTATGATTGTTCTTTATGATTAAATTCGGGCGGTAAAAGTACAATATTTTTTATTGTTTGAGAAATCTCGCACAATAATTTCATCTTGTTTTCAATCATTGTGCGTTGTTTTTTCACAAAAAAGGAGATTGCGTCAAAAGTTGCAAAATTCCACA
Source organism: Prevotellaceae bacterium (assembly GCA_031255055.1). Classification (GTDB taxonomy): domain Bacteria; phylum Bacteroidota; class Bacteroidia; order Bacteroidales; family Paludibacteraceae; genus JAIRTG01. The sequence continues at coordinate 1,262 of JAIRTG010000020.1, read as the reverse complement.
TTCACCCCTTTCACAGGTAGCTCACGAAGGGATAAAGACCGATGTCATTCGGTTAAGGATCATCGTTCTTTCAGTCCTTGGCGTCTTCTTTTCGGAAAAAGACAGAGAATTAGGGGGGAGTCTCCTCCTCGCTTTAGCCCGCCGTGCGGTCTCCCTTGAAAGGAGATAGAGAGAAAGAGATTTAGGGGGGGGGAAGTCTCCCCCTCGCTTCAGCCGCCTACGGCGTCTTCCGCTACCCCCTCTGCGGGGCGCTGCCCCGCAACGCCCCGCAGATAGTGATTAGTGATGAGTGATGAGTGATGAGTGATGAGTGACATAGGTTGCGTAGACATGAGCGTCGCTGGCACCTACATGAGCGTCGCTGGCGCCTGCACGAGCCTGGCTGGCGCCTACACGAGCCTGGCTGGCGCCTGCACGAGCCTGGCTGGCGCCTGCACGAGCCTCGCTGGCGCCTGCACGAGCCTGGCTGGCGCCTGCACGAGCCTCGCTGGCGCCTGCACGAGCCTCGCTGGCGCCTGCACGAGCCTCGCTGGCGCCAGCACGAGCCTCGCTGGCGCCTCCACGAGCCTGGCTGGCGCCTGCACGAGCGTGGCTGGCGCCTGCACGAGCGTGACTGGCGCCTACACGAGCGTGGCTGGCGCCTACACGAGCGTGGCTGGTGCCTACACGAGCGTCGGTTACGTAAACATGAGCGTCGGTTACGTAAACATGAGCGTCGGTTACGTAAACATGAGCGTCGGATGCGTAAACATGAGCGTCGGTTACGTAAACATGAGCGTCGGTTACGTAAACATGAGCTTCGGTTACGTAAACATGAGCTTCGGATGCGTAGACTTGAGCTTCGGATGCGTAGACTTGAGCTTCGGATGCGTAGACTTGAGCGTCGGAGGCAATCACAACGACACGTGTTGCGGCTATGCCACCGGGCATAATGCCCCGCAATGCGCACCCTGCCCCTCGTTTTCAACGAGGGGTATATGGACTGTCGTTTGAAACGACATAACCATAATTAATGAAGAATGAAGAGTGTTTAGTGATTAGTCCCCCTCTATATTTTGTCAAGTGCAAAAAAGGAATCACTCTCGGCGCAGCCATGCAAATACTGTTCATAGCAGATTGTTACAGGGTAGTTATATGAAAGTGTTTAGTGTTTAGTGTTTAGTGATTAGTGATTAGTGATTAGTGATTAGTGATTAGTGATTAGTGATTAGTGATTAGTGATTAGTGATTAGTGATTAGTGATTAGTGATTAGTGATTAGTG
>JAIRTG010000105.1 GCA_031255055.1 Prevotellaceae bacterium | reverse complement strand
GGCTGAAGCGAGGGGGAGACTTCCCCCCCCTAATTCTCTTTCTTAGTGATTCGTGATCAGTGCGGATTCGCTATGATTAATCACTAATCACTAATCGTTAAACACTAATCACTAAACATGTTGATTTGTTATTAATAATTCCTTCAAACATCCCCTTCTTTTGGGGAGCGCGTTGATGATTCGTTTGGCAGTCACTCTTTTGATGGTGAAATCGGCGTATAAGTCATCAAAAAAATTGTCGGTTGCATTTTGACCTTTTACATCCGAATTGCTCAACAGCCAACTGTGACCCGACGAATTTAACTTGTCGCAAAATTGTTTCAACCTTATTTGCTCCTCGTCGTTAAAGGCGCCTTTTGCGTAAGAATTGAAACTCGAAGTTTCGCTCAACGGTTTGTATGGAGGGTCTAAATAAAACAACGTGTTTTCGCTCGTGTGATCAATGGTTTGCTCGAAATCGCCATAAAGCAACTCCACTTTTTGCAGGGCTTCGCTGACGGCAAGTAAATTCGACTTGTCACAAATGGTGGGTTTTTTGTAGCTTCCTATCGGAACGTTGTATTCGTTTTTCCTGTTTACGCGGTACAAGCCGTTGAAACAGGTTCGATTTAAGAAAATAAATAACGCCGAATGGGTCGTTCGATTTTGCTCTCGCTTATTGAAAAGGGATCTTTTCTCGTAATAATACGCTTTTTTCTGCTCGTCCGAACCATCCAGCGAATGATATTCGTCTTGTATGACTTCTAAAAGGGAGATTAATGCTTCGGGGGCGGATTTGATTGTTTGATAAGTGTCGATTAAATCGGCGTTTATATCGTTTATTACGGCTTTTTCCAATTGAGGAAAATGATTGAGTATCCAAAATAGCACCGCACCACTGCCTACAAACGGCTCGACATAAACAAATTTTCTATTCGTTAGCGAAGGCGGGAAATACTTCTCGATTTCAGTGATTAATTGCGTTTTCCCTCCCGCCCATTTTAAAAACGGCTTGGCGTTTTTTTGATTCATATTTTCCGCCCTCGATTGTTTTCTACAAAAATACGCCATTCTTCGCAATGCGAATCAGCCATACTGCCAACGAAACCCGATTCGGATCGACACGAATCGGTCATCAGTCGTCAAACCGGATCAGCGCATCGACGTCAACGTCGACCGGAAATTTCGCCCTGCCGTTCAGCCCCGTCAGTTCGATGATGAAATTGATGTATATTTTTTTGACACCCATCTTTTTGACCAAATTATAGGCGGCAAGCATCGTTCCGCCGGTGGCGAGCAAATCGTCGTGGATGATCACAATGTCGTCGGGCGACAGGGCATCTTGGTGAATTTGAATAGCGTCGGTTCCATATTCTTTTTCGTAGCTTTCTTCGATGGTCGCCGCAGGCAGCTTACCCGGTTTCCTGATGGGAATGAATCCCGCATCCAGATCCAACGCCAGGGCAGGACCCATTATCAACCCGCGAGATTCTACGCCTACGACTTTGGTGATACCTTTGTCGAGATAACGCTTTTTTAACTCGTGACTTAATTCTTTCAGGTTTTCGGCGTCTTTGAACAGGGTTGTTACATCTTTAAACAGGATGCCCGGAATCGGAAAGTCGGGAATGTTGCGTACTGATTTTTTTAAGTGTTCGATACTCATAAATTTTGATGATAAATGTTAGTCGTTAATACAAATCGAAAGACAGGCGGCAAAAGTAAGTTTATTTGCCGGTAAAAGAATGTATTAAAAAACAATATTTTATAAAATTTCCTTTTAACCTTTTTCGCTCACTGCGTTCAGCACACGATAGACAATGGGGCAGACGGCGGCATTTTTTACGGACAGGTGATATAGCTGATAAAAACGTTTACGGTCGGTGTGAGGATATTCCCGGCAGGCTTTCGGACGATGTGCGTATATCGCGCAATAATTGTCGTCGTGTCCCAAAAACGGACAGGGCATCGACCGAAACACCCAATCGTCGTCCTCGTCCTTTCGCAGGTACTTTTCGACCACAGCGGACGTTTTCATCCGCAGCGATTTGGCTATCTTTTCAATATCTTTCTCCGTAATCCGCGGCCCAAGCCTACGACAACAATTGGCACACGATAAACAGTCGATTTCGTCCGAAAACTTCGCATGGTAAGCGTGGATCTCGGCATCCATCTTTGCAAGTTGTTTCCTGTTTTTTGCATAGAATCGCTTCCATCCGGCGCTTGCTTTCAGCGCATTGGCTCTTAATAAATCAAAATTCGGTTCCATTTTCCCGTTCTGCAAATATCTCTAAAGGGTCGATCGGTGTTCGAGCGGACAAAAGTAGGTAAAACTTCGGATAAAAAAATGTACCTTTGCGCCGCCAAAACAAGAACGATTAATTAAAAAGAAGAATATATTCTTACATTTTTCTTCGGAAGAGTGTGAGAATTTTTGTTGAAATATGATCACACTAAACAATTTATCCATTCAATTTGGAAAGCGCGTTTTATTCTCCGATGTAAATTTAAAATTCACCGGAGGCAATTGTTACGGAGTCATCGGCGCCAACGGAGCGGGAAAATCGACACTGATACGTATGCTGAGCGGCGATTTAGACCAGACGACAGGTGACATTCGGTTTGGACCCGGCGAACGTTTATCGGTGCTGAGGCAAGACCACTTTGAGTTCGACGAACTGCCGGTGCTTGATACGGTGATGATGGGGCACGACGTGATGTGGAAAATAAAAGAAGAGAAAGATGCGATTTATCTCAAAGCGGATTTTTCGGACGAAGACGGTGTACGTGCCTCCGAACTGGAAGAAAAATTTGCCGAGCTGAACGGATGGAATGCCGAAAGTGACGCTGCCGCCCTGTTGAGCGGTCTGGGAATAAAGGAGGGGTTGCATCACCGGTTGATGAAAGAGCTGAGCGGGAAAGAAAAAGTGCGTGTACTGCTTGCCCGTGCGTTGTTCGGGAATCCGGATAACCTGCTGCTCGACGAACCTACGAATGATTTGGATATGGAAACGGTGATGTGGCTCGAAAACTACCTGGCGAATTACGAAAATACGGTACTGGTTGTTTCGCACGACCGTCACTTTCTCGACGCGGTGAGTACGCACACCATCGACATTGATTTCGGAAAGATAAAACTTTTTGCAGGGAATTATGCGTTCTGGTACGAGTCGAGTCAGTTGGCCCTGCGTCAGCAGCAGATGCAAAATAAAAAGGCGGACGAAAAGCGAAAAGAATTGGAAGAATTTATTCGTCGTTTCAGCGCCAATGTCGCCAAGTCGAGGCAGGCGACCAGTCGCCGGAAAATGCTGGAAAAACTGAATGTGGACGAGATTCAACCGTCGACGCGGCGATACCCCGGCATCATCTTTACACCGTCGCGCGAGCCGGGAAATATGGTGCTCGAAATATCGGGTCTGGGTAAAACCGCCAAAGACGGAACGGTGTTGTTCGACGATGTTAATTTTAATGTGGAGAAAAACGATAAAATCGTTTTCCTGTCGCGCGACCCGCGTGCAATGACGGCCTTTTTTGAAATTATCAACGACAAAGATACCGATTTTCAAGGGAGTTTTAATTGGGGCGTAACCATCACGCCGGCCTATTTGCCGCTCGACAATTCGGCCTTTTTCGACAACGACCTGAATCTGCTGGATTGGCTCGCTCAATATGCCGACGATACGCTGGAATCGAGTCTGCGGAGTTATTTGGGGAAAATGCTTTTTTCGGGCGACGATGTGTATAAAAAGTCGAGTGTCCTTTCGGGGGGCGAAAAAATGCGCTGCATGATCGCCCGGATGATGCTCGAAAATGCCAATCTGATGGCACTGGATTCTCCGACGAATCACCTGGATTTGGAGTCGATACAGGCCTTCAACAATACGCTGACGGCGTTTAAAGGCAATATCCTGATGGCGTCGCACGACCGTGAATTTATCCGGACGGTGTGTAACCGCATCATCGAACTGACCCCGAACGGCATTATCGACAAGCAGATGGATTTTGACGACTATCTGATTTCGGATGAGATAAAGCAGATACAGGAAAGGATGTACAGATAAAGATAAGGGCAGCTCGAAGGCTGCCTTTTTTCTTATCTGCTCGACAGTTTGTAGACCCCACCGGGATGACAGTTGACGATGTCTTTAAATTCCATTTCGAGCAGGGTCGAAGAAAGTTTACTGTACGGTTTGTTCAAAATGAGCGCCAATTCGTTGATCTGGATACCGTCGCCGTGTTTCGTCAATACCGAAACGATGTGTTCTTCCTCTTCGCTCAAATCGACGAACAGACGCTGTTGTACGGCGTTTTTTTTACTACCCGGCACATGCCAGTTCATATATTGAATCAGGTCGGCTGCCGATTCGATCATAGCTGCTTTGTTCTGCTTGATCAACCGGTTGCACCCGATAGAATACTTGTCGTCGATCCTGCCTGGTACGGCAAATACGTCTCTGTTATAGCTGAAAGCCATTTCGGCAGAAATCAACGAGCCTCCTTTTGCGCCCGATTCGACAACAATCAGCGCGTCGCACAAGCCTGCAACAATCCTGTTCCGCTGCACGAAATTCGACTTATCGAGGATCGACCCGCTCACGTATTCTGTGATAAAGCCCGAATCGTCCCGCTCCAGTATTTTCAACGCGATGCTTCTATGCGCAGCCGGATACCATCTGTCGAATCCGTGTCCCAGTACCCCGATTGTCGGGACGTTGTTTTCGATGGCCGATTTGTGCGAACTGATGTCGATGCCGTACGCCATGCCGCTTATTATCGTGAAATTTTCCAACAGTTTGCTTAGCGAGGCGACAAATTCCCGACAAAAATTCTTGCCGTAAACAGTGGCGTCTCTCGTCCCGACAACCGAGATGTATTTCCGCGAGTTTAATTCGAGATTGCCTCTGGCGTATAACAGAATAGGAGAATTGACACATTCTTTCAGCCGGAACGGATAATTTTTTTCGGTAAAATAGATCGGATGGATGTTGTTCTTTTCGATAAAAAGGAGTTCCTTTTCCGCCGTCGCAAACGCTGTCGCATCTTTTATCCTTTTGGCGACGGAAATGCCGATACCGGGAATTTTACACAATACGCTATCTTTTTCTCGAAAAACCGCCTCCGGAGAACCTAAATAAGCTATCAGATTTTTGGCCGCACCGGGGCCGATGCCTTTTGTTTGAGAGAGAGCTATTGCGTAGAAAAGAGTTTGTTTGTCCATCATTAAATTCGGGGGCGATTGGTTTAAGTTCTGGTCATTTGCATTTTTTCTTCAACACGGGCACAAACAGTTGGACAAAACAGACGCCGAGTATATCGGCCAGCCAATCGCACCAGTCGCCCGTACGAGGATAAAAAAACCGTTCCTGCATTAATTCCACAACGCCTCCGATCAGTATCGGAAGAACGATGCAGATGATTATAAACATTGTACGTGACTTTACGACTTTCTGTTGCCTGAAAAAATCAAAACACAGCACAGCTGTACATGCAGCGTACATGATAAAATGAACCAACTTATCCAAATAGGGAATCGCGGGAATCGATATTCCGTCGAAAGTCGACGACGGAGCAAAAGACAGATACAGTACCATTGCGAAAATGAGCAGGGACTTCCAATATATTTTGAAGAAATAGCGCATCGGATGATTGTTTTTGGGTGCAAAGATAGAATTTATAACAACAACGCTATCCAAGCAAATTAAAATCTTACAAAAAAAGCCGACACATCACTCCCGATTCTTTAATTTGTCAATTGAAAGAATTTGCCCGAAAGGGCTATATCATAAGCGAAAGATCTGTCGGAAACTCAATTATCAAAAAGAAAGATATTCTGCCCGATTTCCGCTGTAGGGTATGCAAAAAAGTTTTTTTTTGATAAAATACTTCCGGTTCTAATTTATTTTCCCTAATTTTGCTGACGATATGACAAAAAAACAAATGAAAACACTATGGAAAAAGTAGATCAATTAGACCGGAAAATTTTACAAATTATCACCAAAAACGCACGGCTTCCCTTCAAAGAAGTTGCCGAAGAATGTGGCGTTTCGCGTGCCGCCATTCATCAGCGCGTACAAAGAATGATGGACACAGACGTCGTCACAGGATCGGGCTATTTTGTTAATCCGAAAATGCTGGGCTATCAAATATGCGTATACATCGGCATCACACTCGAAAGAGGATCGATGTATAAAGAAGTCGTCAAAGAACTGGAAAAGATACCCGAAATCGTCGAATCCCAATACACACTGGGAGCATACACCATCCTGATAAAACTGTATGCCCGAAACGACGAACATCTGATGACGCTGCTAAACGGAAAAATACAAGAAATCAACGGCGTAGCCTCAACCGAAACATTGACATCGTTAGATCAACACATCCGTCGCATCATCCCCATTGAATAAAAACACCTTGAATAAAAACATGCTGTCGGACATCATACATAATGAGTTTCTTTTTCTCAGTTCATTTTTAATTTCATTTAATTTTATTTCAACCCATTGCTAACTCTTACACCTCTAAGAGTTAGCAATGCTATTATTTAGCACATCACTTATGGAAACAGTACTGAGCGGCATCCGCCCGACGGGCAATCTACATCTGGGAAACTATTTCGGAGCTTTAAGCAATTTCATTCAGATGCAACACGAATACAATTGCTACTTTTTCATCGCCGACTATCACTCACTCACAACACACCCAACGCCAAGCAACCTACACGGAAATGTACGCCAAGTGCTGGCAGAATACCTGGCTGCGGGATTAGACCCCGAAAAAGCAACCATTTACATACAAAGCGATGTCCCCGAAGTCATCGAGCTGTATCTCTACCTGAACATGAACGCATACCTGGGCGAACTAGAACGCTCAACCTCTTTCAAAGACAAAATACGCCAACAGCCCGACAACGTCAACGCAGGACTTTTGACCTACCCCACGTTGATGGCCGCCGATATACTCATCCACCGCGCAAATAAAGTACCCGTAGGAAAAGATCAGGAACAGCACCTGGAATTGACAAGAACATTTGGAAACAGATTCAACCGCCTTTATCAAACAGACTACTTCCCCGAACCGCAAGCATTCAACTACGGGAAACAACTGATCAAAATACCGGGGTTGAACGGCTCGGGCAAAATGGGAAAATCAGAAGGCGAAGGTAACGCCATCTATCTGGCGGACGAACCGGAAGCCATCCGGAAAAAAGTGATGAAGGCCGTAACCGATAGCGGCCCGACAACACCCAATCAGGAAAAACCGGCAGCTATTCAAAACCTGTTTCAATTGATGACAGTTGTTTCGAGCGCCGACACTATCCGATATTTTGAAGACAAATACAACACATGTGAAATCCGCTACGGCGACATGAAAAAACAACTCGCCGAAGACATGATACGATTCATCGCCCCGTTCAACGAAAAAATAAAATCGCTGAAAAGCGACAGCGCCTACCTATCCAAAGTCGCAAACAGAGGAAAAGAAAAAGCCAAAGAAAGCGCCTCAAAAACAATAAAAGACATCAGAGAAATCATCGGCATCCGCAGCATATAGCGTCCCCCCCAACCCAAACGTCAACAGCAGCGCCCTACGCACCAAATGAAAAAACGCATCATCTACTGCACACTCCTCTTGTCGCTCCTCCTGAGCGTCACCCCGACAGGCGCCGGACACAACAATCTCGTCGATGAACCGACAAACAACATCGGTACACCGCCGACGGCATATCAGGACGACACATCACACCATCGGACGTCGGACAACCAACTCTGTTTCACCACACCCGATAACCCCTTTTCGGCACAGCACATTCAGCAATTGAGAACAAACTACCATCCGCATCCCGTCGTCTCCCGTCCGTCGCAAAACTTCTTCCACCTCCGCATTATACACAGCACCCTGCTGGCACAAGCCTCTTTTTCCGTAGCCAAACTGGCCTACGCCGCCCATTATTCACACATTCAACAACGGGGATATTACATCTATCAACTCCACAAACTCCTGATTTAGCCCCTCACCGTCATCTGCCGACAACACCGCCAAGCCGCCTCATCCGGTAGCCCTGTCAGCGGGCGCGTATGCAAATACCGTCCTCAAGGCTGTTGTCACCATTTCCCAGCCCTGTGATTCAACGCATTTGAATCACAGCAAAATAATAAGCATGATTGAATCACAGCAAAATAACAACTCAAACACAACAAAAAGAAATTTTATGGAAATCAATAACCGTTCTATCGAACAAGTCCTTCAAGAGATGGACAAAAGCAGTATCGTTCGGAAGAAAAAAAGTCCTTTCGCCGGGCTTTTCCTTATCGCATCAGGCGTACTTTGTTTAATAATCGACACCCAACTGCCCGAAACGGCAGGAAACACCTGGTCGCCGCTACTCATCATCGGAACAATCATTTTGGCGCTCACCGGGGCATTGACACTCTCTTTTCGCAAAAAAGAGTATGTGCATCCCCCGACGGGTAAAAGAATCTTTTTTAAGGAGCTATTTTTCGACACAACGGAAAAAGAGAGCCTGATCCGCCTGATGAGAAACCGCAACCTGAACATGTTGGATACGCTGAAACGGTCTACCCACGATACGCTCAAATTGCGCATTGCAACCACATCGACCGGCGATATATGCCTCATACAAGCGGTTGCCTACATTCCATACGAGTATGTCGACATAACGGACGTGCACCGGTTGACCGACGAGGAAACACAAACCTTGTTCGCATACATCGACAAAAAGGACTGATTGGCCGGTTTTTACGGCAAACCGGCAGGAAACAGGAGAAAGAATATCATTCATCCGCGTTTCCTGCCGGTTTCGGTCAAATCGGACGGCTACTCAACTGTGTACCAGCCGGCATACAAGGCATAATTATGGGCTATTTTCCGATTCATTTCATTGGTTTGCTCCGGCTCTACGTTTTTTACAAACTTGGCAGGGACACCGGCCCAAAGCGTATAAGGAGGTATTTTTGTCTTACTCAGCACCAGCGCACCGGCGGCTACGATGGCGCCTTCGCCGATTTCGGCATAATCGAGCAGAGTAGCGCCCATTCCGATCAGTGCATAATCATCCGCTTTAGCGCCATGTATGGTCACATTATGTCCGACAGAAACGTAATCGCCGATTTCGACCACCGATTTCCGATACAATGTATGTAAAACCGAGCCATCCTGTATATTTACATGATTTCCGATACGGATAGCGTTAACGTCTCCGCGCAGCACGGCATTAAACCAAATGCTGCAACCGTCGCCCATCACAACATCACCGATAATTGTTGCATTATCTGCCAAAAAGCAATTCTTTCCTGTCTGTGGCGTAAAGCCACGTACCGATTTAATTAGCGCCATGATATTCAAACTTTATTTTTGCGCCCAAAGGTATACATAATTATTTAATTCGCCATCGCCATCACCTTGCTTCGGCCCGCCGTGCGGTCTTCCTTGAAGAAAGAGAAAGAGAATTAGGAGGGGGGAAGTCTTCCCCCCTAAATAGCTCTTTCCTAACGGACACAATGTACAAAACATCCGGCGTGAAGTATCCGGGAAGACCGTATTTGCGATGTGTCGGACTATTTATATGACCGTTGGTCGTTTCCTTCCATATAATTCAGAAAGGCCGTGTTGACCATTCGGTTTCCGCCGGGGGTAGGATAATCGCCTGAAAAATACCAGTCCCCTTTGTGGTTCGGACTGGCCTTGTGCAGGTCGTCGATGCGCTGGAATACAAGCACTATCTCCGCCTGAGTATCCTTCGGAGTCAGCATTTCGGCCATTTTTGCCGCAATCTCCTCGTCGGTGAAAGGCGCATATATCTCTTTCACATAATTGACAATTTCCTCTTTCGGTTTGTTCTTTTGAGCCAGCGATTTGCGATACACCTCATCTATCACCTGTTGCAACCCTCTTTCGCGAAGCAGCTCGATAGCCGCCCCGAATGCGGCAAACTCACTCATACGCGACATATCAATCCCATAACAATCGGGATAACGTATCTGGGGAGAGGAAGAAACAATCACTATCTTTCGGGGATGTATCCGGTCGAGTATTTTTATAATGCTTTGTTTCAGCGTCGTTCCCCGCACAATGCTGTCGTCGATAACTACCAGATTATCCTCGTTTGCCCTGACGGCGTTGTAGGTCACATCATAGACATGTGCGGCAAGCCCGTCGCGGCTATTGTCCTGCGCGATAAACGTGCGGAGCTTAATGTCTTTGACAACAACTTTCTCAGTCCGCACCCTCATCGAAAGGATTTCCTTCAATTCGCTTTGGGTGATAGAGGCACCTTTCTCGCTGATGCTGCGGAACTTCACATCGTTCATATACTTGTTAAGCGCTTCGGTCATGCCGAAAAACGCCACCTCCGCCGTATTGGGTATAAAGGAGAAGACCGTATGCCTGATATCCTCATCAACCGCTTTCAATATCCGGGGCAACAGCAATGCGCCCAGTTTTTTACGTTCGTTATAAATATCCGCATCCGAACCGCGTGAGAAGTAGATACGTTCAAACGAGCAGGGGGCTATTTTTTTCGGCTCCAGTATCTGCGAGAACATCACCCCGCCTGTCTTTTTGACGATGATGGCCTCGCCTGGACGCAGTTCCCCGACGTCGGACACTTCCACATCGAGCGCCGTTTGAATGACGGGACGCTCAGAGGCTACCACAACAATCTCATCATCGTGATAATAGAACGCCGGGCGTATCCCCCAAGGGTCGCGAAACACAAAGCCATCGCCGCAACCAATCAGTCCGCCGATAGCGAATCCGCCGTCCCATTTCTCGCCGGCCTTATTGAGCATAAAACGGATGTCCAGATTTTCCTCTATCAGCCGGTTCAGTTCGTCGCCTTTCACCCCGCGGTCTTTGCCGTATTTATCATACTGATATTGCACTTCCCTGTCAAGATGATGCCCAATCGACTCAAGCAGAACAAACGTATCGGCAAAATCGCGAGGATGTTGTCCTTCGGCAAGCAGTTCGTCGAAAAGCTCATCCACATTCGTCATATTGAAATTACCGGCGAGGGCAAGGTTACGGCTCTTCCAGTTGCTTCGGCGGAGAAACGGATGAACATACGAAATGCCGCTTTTGCCGGTGGTACTGTAGCGCAAATGTCCCAGAAACAATTCCCCTGCAAACGGCAGGCATTGGCCGGCGTACACCGGATCGCTCAGCTTCTCGGCCGGGACTTTCTCGTAGCGCCGATACACATTGGCAAATATCTCCGATATGGCGCCCGTACCGGCAGCCCGTTCCCTGAAGACAAATTCGCTTCCGGGAGGCGATAGGAGTTTCACCACAGCCAACCCAGCGCCTTCCTGACCGCGGTTATGCTGTTTTTCCATCAGCAGATACAACTTATTCAAGCCATATTGCCATGTTCCGTACTTTTGTTGATAGTATTCAAGCGGTTTGAGCAGGCGTAGCATAACGATGCCACACTCATGTTTTAGAGGTTCAGTCATGTGTCGAACGCATTTTGATTTGAGCTTACAAAGGTAGTGCGATTTTCAGCGCAAACCTAATCATTTATCCAATACCTCCAATTTGGCAAATTTGAGCAGAAGCGACTTTTTCCCTTTTTGGCCAAAGTCGATTTCGACTTTTTCGTTTCCGTCCACAATTCTAGATCCGACAACAGCGCCGACGCCAAAAACACTGTGCCTGACAACGGTTCCTACCGGGAGAGACATTTTGTTACTGCTTATGTCTTCATCCGACGAGCTTTTTATCTTTGTCAATCGCCTCGGAGGTGAGTAATAACTGTCTTTGTTTTGCGGGATTGCTTCTGTAAAATGACTCTTTTTAAAAATATTCTTTTCAACATTCCAATCTTCGTCCCATTTTTCCGTTTCCAGTTGCTTTGTCTGAAAACCGCTATCGAGCGGCAATTCCAGATATTGTGCATCAATATCCTTTATAAACCTGCTCGGATTTGAGAAATTTGTTTTCCCATTTCTGAATCTCGACTTCGAGTAGCTGATAAAACATTGTTCCTCTGCTCTCGTGATGGCCACATAAAACAAACGGCGTTCCTCTTCCAGTTCGCGTTCATTTCCCGTGGAAAATGAAGACGGAAATAAGTCCTCTTCCATCCCGACAATAAACACCGCCCTGAACTCCAATCCTTTCGCCGCGTGCACCGTCATCAACGTCACTCTATCGCTTTCGGTGTCTTTATCGGTATCCTGATCGGTGAGCAGTGAAACTTCCGACAAAAAGCCGGGCAACAAACCCGGAAGATGCTCTTCGGCCAATTGCCGCTCGTTGTATTCGTGAATGGCGCTCAAAAGCTCCTGAATATTCTCCTGCCGGCTAAGATTTTCGGGCGAACGGTCGAGAAAAGCATCTCCGATAACACCCGAAATTTTTACAATATTAGTTGCCAACGTATAAGCATCCTGCGTATCGATCTGCTGATGAAACACATCAATCATATCGCGAAAATCTGCCAGTTTTTTAGCAATGCCTCCATTTACCGGCAGGTTGTACTTGAGCATATCTCGCAACACTTCCCACACGCCGGTATTGTGCAGTTGTGCCGTTACAAACAATTTATTGATAGTCGTTTCGCCTATTCCCCTTGCCGGATAATTAATAATACGTTTCAGCGCTTCCTCGTCGTTCAAATTGCAAATCAACCGGAAATAGGCAATCGCATCTTTTATTTCTTTCCGCTGGTAAAACGACAAGCCGCCGTAAATCCGGTAAGGCACATGCTGTTTCCGCAGCGCGTCTTCCAACACGCGCGACTGAGAATTTGTGCGGTAAAGCACCGCAATGTCTTTGTATTGAAAATGCCGGCTGCGGTGCAGTTCGACGATATGGTCCGCCACAACCCATCCTTCTTCCAAATCGGTAAAAACATTCAATACTTTGATTAAATTGCCGTCTTCTTTTTCAGAATAAACGTTTTTCCGGATTTGTTCTTTGTTCTTACCGATAAGGCTGTTGGCCGCATTTACAATGGTTTTAGTCGAACGGTAATTTTGTTCGAGCTTAAAGAGTTTTGCTTCGGGATAGCTGTTTTTAAACTTTAGGATATTATCTATATTTGCGCCCCTGAAAGAATAAATGCTTTGGGCATCGTCGCCGACAACCGAAATGCGGTGATGGCGTTCGGCCAGTTTCTTGACGATTAAGTATTGGGCAAAGTTTGTGTCCTGATATTCATCCACCAAAATAAATGCGAACCTGTCCTGATACACCGCCAATATTTCAGGATGATTACGAAACAACAAGTTTGTTTGCAAAAGCAAATCGTCAAAATCCATGGCATCGGCCTGCCTGCAACGTTGGGTGTAGATGCTGTAAATATCAGCCATACAAGGTGTCCGGGCGCCTGCGTCGGCTCTCATCAAATCAGCATTTTCTTTATAAGCCTGATCGGTTATCAGGTTATTTTTTGCAAATGAAATGCGCGATTGCACAAAATTCGGTTTATACTGCTTGTCGTCCAGTTTGAGTTCCTTTATAATACTTTTAATCAAACTTTTCGAATCGGCCGTATCGTATATCGTAAAATTTTTGGTGTAGCCTGTATGTTCCGCTTCGCGGCGCAGGATACGCTGGAAAACGGCGTGAAAAGTCCCCATCCACAGGTAGCGCGAAGTTTTTTCGCCGACAAGCTTATCGATGCGTCCCCTCATTTCGCGGGCCGCCTTGTTGGTAAACGTCAGGGCCAAAATTGCGCTCGGAGCGATGCCTTTTTTTATCAGGTAAGCGATTTTGTAGGTCAGCACGCGCGTTTTACCCGAGCCTGCCCCCGCAATTACAAGCGAAGGCCCGTCGATATATTCGACTGACTCACGCTGATTTTTATTTAACTCATTCAAAAAATCCATACGAATATCGGGTTCTTAAAAACTCATTTTACAATATTGAGCGAAACATGCAAAGTTAATATTTTGATTTCATCTTTGCTAAAATACTTTTCAACAATTGTTTTTTGCTTAAAATAACGTAGATTTGCACTTCGAACCTGAGAGGGAAAAGCCATCAGGGAAAGTTCACCGAAATACTCACAATAACCAAACATTTATGTCATTCAGCCGTTGGATTTTAAAAATTGCGGGATGGAAAACAGTCTTAAAAACCGAAAAACCGCCTAAAAGTGTAATATGTGTTGCTCCGCATACAAGCAATTGGGATTTCTTTTTAGGTAAATTGTTTTACAGTGCGGTTGACGGCGGGAAAGTATCGTTTTTGATGAAAAAATCGTGGTTTTTCTTTCCTGTCGGAAATATACTGAAAGCGATAGGAGGTGTGCCGGTTGACCGCTCAAAAAGAAATTCGGTCACAGCACAAATGATTGACAAGTTCAATTCGCTGGAGCGGTTTCATCTGGCCATTACACCCGAAGGAACCCGGAAACTGAATGATACATGGAAAATGGGATTTTATTACATCGCCAAAGGCGCGGGCGTTCCCATTCAGTTGGCGTACCTCGATTATCGGAGAAAAGAAATGGGTATTACCGAAATTTTTTATCCGACAGATGGCGAAAAAGCAGATATGGAATATATCCGTACATTTTACAAAAACATCATACCACGATTCCCCGAAAAGTTTCACAATAAATAATTACCAAAAATACGATGAAGCTGGCTATTGTGCAAGACGATATATGTTGGGCCGATAAAAACGCCAATCTGCAAAAAACAGCAAAACAACTCTCCGAACTTGCAGGAAAAGCAGATTTGGCTGTTTTGCCCGAAATGTTTACGACAGGTTTTACAACCGACCGTCTCGATTTGGCGGAAACAATGAACGGACAGACCGTAGATTCGCTAAAAAAGTGGGCTGTCGAGTTTCAACTGGCTATCACAGGGAGTTTTATCGCCGAAGAAAACGACAACATCTATAATCGCGGCTTTTTCGTTTTCCCTTCGGGAGAAATAAAAACCGCCGATAAACGGCATTTGTTTACGCCGGCAAAAGAAGATGATTATTTTGCTTATGGAAACGAACGTTTGACGGTAAGGTACAAAGATTTCAACATCTGCCTGCTCATTTGTTACGACATCCGCTTCCCCGTTTGGGCGCGTAACGTAAACAACGAATACGATTTACTGATCTACGTGGCCAATTTTCCGGCCAAACGCATCTGCGACTGGGATACATTGCTTCGCGCCCGCGCCATCGAGAATCAGTCATATGTGTGCGGCGTAAACAGGACCGGCGTCGATGGTTTAGACATTTCATACAACGGACATTCGGTTTTGCTCGACTATAAAGCCAATGAGCTCCTTTCTTTTCAAGACAATGAAAGAGCCATAAAAACAACCGAAATATTAACCGTTTCTTTAGAAAATTACAGGGAAAAATTTGCCGTATGGAAAGACGCCGACCGGTTCACAATAGCGTGACGCTTCTCTTCGGCTCTCTTCGAAAGAAAAACACCTCTCCCCGGCCCTCTCGTTTACAGCGGCCGTATTAATCTGCACGATTTATCAATTAATTCAACTGTTTTTTTTGAATAAATAAACTTGAGTACTCATTTCACTAAAAACCCGTACTGATTTTAGACAAAATGAATATTGTTTTCGGCAAAAGGATTATACCTTTTCAAATGACAATGTAACCTGTATTCTTGTCCCGCAATCCATCGCGTAAATCAACTAAATCATACACTTCATAACGCCGGCAACATACCGACTCTACCGTGCTTCGCTTCAATTGGAGTGACGGTGCGGAAGCGGCGAAGCTGGGGATGTAAAAAAAGTAGTATGCTATCTGTCAATTGACGGACGGCATACTACATACTACATACTAAAAACCAAACTTACATGAATCAATCTTCACGTATTTTTTTATATCGTTGGATATTCGTCTTCTCCGCCGCCGGACAGTTCTTCCATACTCAGGTTACATTCCGGGCCCACTGTTTTGTCGCGCGAATAGACATTATTTCCAGTTCCTTTATAATAGACCGCATAGCCTCTATGCTTTGGAAGACGGGCATTATCTATAGTCCCGAAATTTTCTTTCTCTTCATCTTCACATTCCTTTTGTTGTGTTTCGTTTATCCAATCATTGTACACCATATATCCGGGATAGCATTCGGTATTTATTTCAAAGTCGTAAAAGTTCATCAAGGGCGCATTTTCCCAGCCTCCGCCACCTTTTATTATCCCGTAAATCGTACCGCCTGTTTTACTGAATGTTCCTTTATCGTCCACATACACACCGCAGCCAAAGAAATTTCCTGCTTCAATACTACTATCGTAAGGATTGCTAATATCGAAGTGGTTATGGTAGATGCCACCTCCGGCCATGTCGAATGTACCGCTGACATACTCGCCGGTGTTCGAACTGAATGATGTATAGCCGACATACACGCCGGCACCGGCGCCGTTTATGTCGGTCAGCATATTATCGTTAATATTTCCTCGCTGCAGCGTGAATTTACCCCCTTCCATAAACACACCGCCACCATTAGTTTTCGCCTTATTGTTGCTGATACTTCCGAGCTCCATGT